>JALSTC010000175.1 GCA_026983935.1 Ardenticatenia bacterium | reverse complement strand
CGCTTTGCCCGCAAGATCGCGGCGACGACGGGGAACACAGCGGTATACTTCCCGGCGGGCAAGGTGGTCGAGACGGGATATCCGCTGCGGCGGCAGGTGCTGGCTGCCACCCGTGAAGCGGCCCTGCTTCACTTCCGGCTTGATCCCGCGCGGCGCACGCTGCTGGTCTTTGGTGGCAGCCGGGGCGCGCGGAGCATCAACCGGGCGCTGCTGCCCATTGTGCCCGATCTGCTGGCCGATGGGATGCAAATCATCCACATCAGCGGTAAGCTGGATTGGCCGGAGGTCAGCGCCGCCTATGAACGGCTATCGCCAGAGCAGCAGATGTATTATCATGTTTTTGCCTACTTGCATGAAGAGATGGGGCTGGCGCTGGCAGGGGCAGACCTGGTGGTGAGCCGGGCGGGGGCCAGTACACTGGGCGAATTTCCTCATTTCGGTCTGCCCGCTATACTGGTGCCATATCCGTATGCCTGGCGCTATCAGAAGGTCAATGCCGATTATCTGGTCTCGCGTGGGGCAGCGGTGCAGCTTGAGGACCGGCGGCTGGGCGACGATCTGTATCCGACGATCCGGCGGCTGCTTGATGATCCGGCGCGTCTGCAGCAGATGGCCGAACGGGCACGTTCGGCGGCGCGGCCGGATGGCGCACGGAATATTGCCCGCTTACTTATTGCCTGGGAGGGCTGATGATACAGCTATATGCCTTTTTGTGGGGGATGATCATCCTGTTCGCCCTGGTCGGCTTTGTGCGCGGCTGGACAAAGGAGATCATCGCCCTGACGGGAGTCGTGCTGGCCCTGTTCACGCTTGAGCAGTTCAAGGATGTTTTTCTGCTCCCTTTGACCGAAGGGGCAGAACCGGCCCAGCAGTTTTATCTCTACGGCGGTATCCTGCTGCTCATCACCTTTTTTGCCTACCAGACGCCGGAGCGCTTTGAGAAACGGGCTTCCTCGCGCAGCAGGCGGGTTCGGGAGAGCTTCCAGGAGAGCCTGCTGGGGGCGATGATCGGCGGCTTCAACGGCTATCTGGTATTCGGATCGCTGTGGTATTATATGCGCGTCCTGGATTATCCTCTCGCGCCGGATATTCCACCACCGCTGGCCGGGACGATCAGCGCCACAATGCAGAATCAACTGCCGCTGGACTGGCTGCTGGAAGGTAATTTACTGACTCTGCTGCTGGTGGTGCTGTTCCTTTTCGTCATTATCGTGCTGATCTGAAAGGGGCGGAAATCGCGGCCCGACTCCTGCCGTTTCTGGCAGACGATTGAGCTGGTGTGTCATGATACAGCTATCAACTTTTATGTGGGGAATGGTCGTGTTGTTCGCCCTGATCGGCTTTGTGCGTGGCTCGACCAAAGAGATGATCGCGCTGGCCGGGATTGTGCTGGCCATCTTCGTCCTGGAGCAGTTCCGCGATATGCTGCTCTCGCCGCTGGTGGCCGGGGCGAGTCTCGATCAGCAGTTCTATCTGTACGCGGGGATACTGATCGTTATCGTCGTCTTTGCCTACGAGACGCCGGAACGCTTCCAGAACGTGCAGCGCAGCCGGGGTTTTCGCGAGGGCTTTCAGGAAGGGCTGCTGGGGGCGGCAATCGGCGGCTTCAATGCCTACCTGCTGTTTGGCTCGCTGTGGTTCTATATGGACAACCTGGGGTATCCCCTCAGTCCGTATGTGATCGCGCCGCCTGCTGGTTCCTCCAGCGCGGCAATGGTTAATCAACTGCCGCTGGTCTGGCTGCTGGAAGGCAACCTGCTGACGATGATGGTTGTCGTTCTGTTCCTCTTTGTCATCATTGTCCTGATCTAAGATGCTGATTCCGGGCCAACGTGTACATTTTGTTGGGATTGGAGGGATCGGCCTTTCCGCCATTGCCCGCGTGATGCTGGAGCAGGGCTATGTGGTTACTGGCTCTGACCGTCGCACGAATGCTCTGACGGAGGCTCTGGCCCGTGACGGCGCGGTGATCTATGAAGGCCATGAGGCGGCGCATATTGGTAATGCCGAACTACTGATCGCCTCCTCTGCCGTTCCCCCGGAGAATCCGGAAGTCCAGGCCGCACAGCGGCGGGGTATTCCCGTCTACAAACGCGCGGATATCATCGGTGATCTGATGCTGGGCTACGTGGGCGTGGCCGTGGCGGGCACGCATGGCAAGACCACCACCACCTCGATGATTGTCCATATCCTGCATGAAACGGGCTTTGACCCGACGTACATCGTCGGCGGCGTGGTGCCCTGCACCGGGACAAATGCCGGGGTGGGACATGGCGAAGCGTTTGTTATCGAGGCCGATGAATACGACAACATGTTTCTGGGGCTGCGACCCCGGATCGCGGTGATCACCAGCGTCGAGCATGATCATCCCGATCTGTTCCCGTCAATGGGCAAGCTGGTACATGCTTTCAACCAGTTTGCTTCACTGCTGCCGCCGGATGGCACGCTGGTGGTTTGCGCCGACGATCCCGTTGCTGTGACGTTGGGTAACAATCGGCGGGTGCTGCAGTGGCCGGTGATCACCTACGGTGTGCACAACCCCGGCGCGGACTGGCAGGCGGTTGACTGGCAGGCGAACGACCAGGGCGGCATGAATTTCACGCTGCGTGATGAAGGGGGGAACGAGGTGCTGGGGCGGGTCTTGCTGCGTGTGCCGGGCCTGCACAACGTGCAGAATGCGCTGGCGGCGCTGATCGTCGTGGATCAGCTTGGCGTGCCGCTTGCAGGTGCGCTGGCTGCGCTGGCGACGTTCACCGGCGCACACCGCCGCTTTGATGTGCGCGGCCGGGCGGGGGGCGTGACCGTCATTGATGACTATGCCCATCATCCAACCGCCATCCGGCTGACACTGGAGGCGGCGCGGATGCGCTATCCGAAGGCGGGCATCTGGGCCGTCTGGCAGCCACACACTTATTCCCGACTGCGGGCGTTGTTCGATCAGTTTGCCGGGGCGTTTGAGCCAGCAAATGCCGACCATGTGCTGATCACCGACGTCTATGCTGCTCGTGAGCAGCCCACCCCCGGCCCGGATGTGCCGCAGTTGATCGCGGAGATGTCCCATCCGGATGTTCGCCATACGCCGGCCCTGGATGACGCTGTCGAGGTGCTGGTCGGGGAGGTGAAGCCGGGCGACGTGGTGATCATCCTCAGCGCCGGGGATGCGCCTGAAATTGGCAAGGCATTGCTGGCCCGGTTGGAGCAGTCGAAGTAGTGCGTTCCGTGGATTATTCACGTTTGCAAGCCGCATTCGGGCCGCGTTTTTTCCGTGATGAGCCGCTGGCAAAGTATACGGCGGCCCGGCTGGGCGGCCCGGCGGATGTGCTTGTTGTGGCCCGGAATATCTCCGATCTGGTGCTGGCCGCGGACTTTGCCTGGACTAACGATCTGGCCTACCGCATTCTGGGGGGCGGTGCGAATGTTCTGGTCGCCGATGCGGGCTTCCGGGGACTGGTGATCGTCAACCGGGCTGCCGGGATCATTATCAGGGCGGACGGCGCGGTCAGGGCGGAGAGCGGCGTGAGCCTGAGTACGCTGGCGCGGCGCTGCATGAAGCGCGGGCTGGTGGGACTGGAATGGGCGGTCAGTATTCCGGGGACGGTCGGCGGCGCAGCTATCAACAATGCCGGGGCACACGGCGGCGATATGGCCGGGTGTGTACATGAGGTTGTGCTGCACCGCCCGGACGGTGATGAAATATTGACGACGGCGCAGATGGCTTACGGCTACCGCACGTCGGCCCTCAAAGGCAGGGGAGGGCGTTTTGTGCTGACGGAGGTCGTGCTGGCGCTGAGGCCGGGCGGCGACCCGGCGGCACTGCAGGCCCAGGCGGAAGCCTACGTCGCGCATCGCAAACGTACCCAGCCGCCGGGGGCGAGCCTGGGCAGCATTTTCAAGAATCCGCCCGGCGATTATGCCGGTCGTCTGATCGAGGCGGCGGGCCTCAAAGGGAAGCGCATCGGGGGCGTGCAGATTTCCCCGGTGCACGCCAATTTTTTCGTCAACCTGGGGGAAGGCACGGCAGCGGATTACCTGGCCCTGATCCGGCTGGCGCAGGAAACGGTCGCCCGGCAGTTTGGCATTATGCTGGAGCCGGAGATCGAGCTGATCGGGGAGTGGTAAGATTTTTAGATGTTTTTCA
>JALSTC010000174.1 GCA_026983935.1 Ardenticatenia bacterium | reverse complement strand
CTAGGAGTGACTGTACTGGTTTGTCCGTTGTGGTGTTGTATTGAAGTGCGTTCTCCATTCAGCCTCTGTCCCCACGCCTGCAGCATCACCTGCATAACCGGGAGGGCATCTGATGCCGCGTAGACCCCTCATGGCGTTGACCATTGTGCTTCTGGCTTTGTTCTCCGGGGCGCTGGCCTGCGACCTGTCCACTGATGTGGCGGCGACTGCGCTTGCGCCGACCATCATCCCGCCGCCCGGCACGCGGATGGACGGCGGCGGCGCGATCACACCGGGCGCATTGATTTCGGCGGCGATCCTCCAGCAGAACGAGGTCGATCGGTACACGTTTCATGGCGAGGCCGGGCAGGCGGTGACCATTGACATGGAAGCCGGGCCGGACGGCAGCCTGGACAGCTACCTTGTGCTGCGGGCGTCGGATGGTTCCTTGCTGATCGAAGATGACGACAGCGGCACCGGCCTGAACAGCCGCATTGCCAATTATGTGCTCCCAGAGACAGGCGATTACACCATCGAGGCGCATGGTTACAGTATGCGCAGCACGGGGGGATATTCCCTGCGTTTCCTGATCGGCACGCCTGTCCCTGCATCACCAACGCCCGTGTCCACGGTGACTCCGGTGCCGGGCGGCGGGCAGATCGCTCTTGGCGAGACTCATACGGGCGAGATCGGTGTGCCCGGGGAAAGCGAGAACTGGACTTTTCAGGGCCGGCGCGGCGATATTGTGACCATTGACCTGCGGGCTGCCGGTCGGGGATTTCTTGATCCGTACCTGGAGCTGATCGGGCCGGATGGGCGATCCCTCTTTGTGGATGACGACGGCGGCAGCGGCACCAATGCCCGGATTGCCAATTATGTACTGCCGGAAGATGGACGGTATACGATCCGGGCGAGCGGTTGGTCAACGTCAACGGGTGGGTATGAACTGACGCTTGCCGCTGGCCAGCCGCCCACACCCACGCCCGCCCCGCCCACACCCGGCCCCACCCCCACCCCTTATGAGCGCACAATTCGACTCGGCCAGGTTGTCGAAGGGCACGCCCTGCCGAACAGTGCCGGTGACCGCTACATCCTGCAGGTCGAGGACTCGCTTGTTCTGGAAGTCCTGCTGGAGGCTCTGGGAGGCTCCCGGAGCCTTTACATGGAGCTGGCATTACCGGATGGTTCGATACAGAGTCTGGTGGATTTTGAGAATGCTGCGCCTGTGGTATTTCTGCCGGTGGTGACCCTGCGCGAGTCGGGTAGTTATGTCCTGCGAGTGCAGAACTACGGGGACGCGCCGGTGGATTACACGCTCAGCCTGCGAGTCAGTGAGCTGGCCAATAGCGCCGGGGGCGAAATTGACTATGATCAGGGGGTGAGCGGTGAGCTGCTCTATGCCGGGCAGGAGGACTACTGGACTTTTGAGGGACATGCCGGGGATGTGGTCACGATCATCATGGACGGCATCGGCATGGATAGCTTCCTGCGGTTGCTGAATCCTGAAGGGCGCGAACTGACCAACGACAATGATGGCAATGGTTCTCCGAACGCCCGCATTCAGTCCTATACGCTGCCGTCGGATGGCACGTATACGATTGTCGCCAGCAGCTACCGGGGCCGCTCATATGGCTATTACCGACTCCTGTTATTCTTGGAGGAGCGGAGTAACGAGTAGTGATGTTTTGGGGGGCTGGGAACAAAGGATAAATAGAATGACCAGGAAACTTTGTCATGGCCTTGTGATGCTGGTGCTGGTAGCCAGCGCGTTGGTATCGGGAATGACGGTTTATGCGCAGGGCGGCGGTGAGCTTGCCTTCGGTACGCCGGTGGAGGCGACACTTGCGCCGGGCGAGTCGCATTCTTACACTTTCCGCAGCGAGGGCGGCGAAACGCTCACGGCAACCATGATCGCCGGTAACACAACGCTTGATCCGGTGCTAGAACTGTACGGGCCATCGGGGGCGCTGGTGGCCTTCAATGATGATGCAGCTCCCGGGCAGCTCGATGCCGCGATCAATGAAGCGCCTCTGCAGGATGCGGGCATTTATACGCTGGTGGCGCGTTCCTACGGCGAACGCAGCGGTGGGCCTTATACCCTGCTGGCCACACGGGGCACGCTGACCCTGAGCGGCGGCGGTGGGGAGATCACCATCGGCGCGACGGTGGAAGGCGAAATTGCCGAGGTCGGGCAGTCCGACCGCTGGACGTTCACGGGCGCGGCAGGGCAGGTCATCAGCATTGCGCTGACACACCCGCCGGGTTCTAACCTCGATCCGCTGGTAGAACTGATCGGGCCGGAGGGGACACCGCTGGCCGCCAGCGATGATGACGGCGGCAACCTGAACAGCCTGATCAGCGGATTCGCGCTGCCTGCTTCTGGCACGTATACCATTGTTGCCCGCTCCTGGGGTAATGCCACGACGGGTGCTTATACCCTGCAGCTTGTCGAGGGTATGCTGGAGCCGTCGGCGCTGCCGACCACGCTGCCCCCGGACTTTCCGCCTGGTCAGCCGCCCCAGCCTGGGGAGGTGCCTCCGGTCGGGCAGGAGGGGACGATTGCCATCGGCGATACGGTCGAGGGAACGCTGGCTGTGGGCATGATGGATGTGTGGACGTTCACCGCCGGGGCCGATGTCACTGTGGGCATCACGCTGGACTCGCTCGATGGTGACCTCGATCCACTGCTGGAGCTGGTCGGGCCGGGCGGCGAAGTGCTGGCGCGGGACGATGATGGCGGCGAGGGACTCAATAGCTGGATCAGAGCGCAAACACTGCCCGCTGCCGGTACTTACGTCATCCGTGTGCGCGCCTTTGCGGATGCCAGCGGGGGCCGCTACCGGCTGTCTCTGATGGAATCGCAGCCGCCGCAGGGCCATACGGGCAATATCGAACCTGGCCAGACGATTAATGCGGAGCTGGCTTCTGGCGCAGAGGATCGCTGGACTTTTGTGGCGCGGGCCGGGGATGTGGTCAGTATTGCGCTCTATGCGGAGGCTGAGGCCTTTGACACTGTGCTGCGCATCACCGATGCCGGGGGGCGCGAACTGGCTAATGACGATGATGGCGGCATTGGTCTCAACAGCATGATTCGTGGCTGGCGTGTTCCCGTGGATGGCGCATACACGATCCATGTCGGCAGCTTCAGAGGCAATGCCGGTGGGCCATACCTCCTGATCTTGCAGACCGGCGATCGGTTCATCATACCGGACACATGGATGCAGGGCAGCCTGCCATTGGGCGAGCCTGTGGAGGGCACGCTCACAGCGGGTGCCCTGACGCATGTCTGGACGTTCAAGGCCAGCGCCGGTGAATATCTGACGCTGGACTATGATTTTAGTGTGAGCGTGGAAGTCCTGGATGCCAACGGTGATTCTGTCAACAGCTTCTTTGAGCCGGGCATCCCGACACGTTTTGATACGGGTGGCGAATACTACCTGATCGTGCGCGGCTTTGAACCGACGACTTATACCATCACGCTCTCCCAGGCAGAACCGCCGCAGATCAACACAGGCAGCATCGAGATCGGCCAGACGATCGGCGCGGTGCTTGATGTGGCTGCAGAGGACGAATGGACGTTCGTCGCCCGGGCCGGGGATGTGGTCAGCATTGCCGTTTACGCCGATACCCGCGATCTCGATACCGTGCTGCGTATCACCGATGCCGGGGGGCGCGAGCTGGCCTATGACGACGACAGCGTGTTTGGTCTCAACAGCATGATTCGCGGCTGGCGTGTTCCTGCGGATGGCGCATATACCATTCGTGTGGGCAGCTTTGGCGGCAGGTCGGGCGGCCCCTACACGCTGATTGTCCGCGCAGGAGATGAGTTTATCGTGCCGGATGCCTGGATGCAGGGGCCGCTGCCGATCGGTGAGCCTGTAGAAGCGACATTTACGGAAGATGTCATGTTCCATGTCTGGACGTTTGAGGCTGGCGCGGGGCAGTACCTGACGCTGGATTACCCCTTCAATGTAGTATCTGTTACGGTGGTGGATGCCGGGGGGGATTACGTCAGCTACTTCGATCCCGGCGTGCCAACTCGCTTTGAGCAGGCAGGGTTGTATTATCTGATCGTCAACAGCTTTGAGCCGCAGACCTACACGCTGACGCTCTCCCCGGCGGAGCCGCCGCAGGCCAACACAGGCAGCATTGAGATCGGGCAGACGGTCACG
>JALSTC010000173.1 GCA_026983935.1 Ardenticatenia bacterium | reverse complement strand
AGAAGGTGACGCGCCCCGTTTTGTGACCGCGTATCCCATACGCCGCCGATAATGCTCAGTTATATCACTGGAGGCGAAAAAAATGATCCGGGAATTGGACAGAGTGGCCCTCACAGAAGCCCTGCCGGAATACGGCCTGGAGCCTGGCGACGTGGGCACCGTCGTGCACGTGTACAAAGGCGGCAGAGGCTATGAAGTGGAGTTTTTCTCACTGACGGGCGACACCATCGCGGTAGCTACTGTCAGGGCCTCTCAGGTTCGCCCTGTGGCCGATGAGGATGTGCTGCACGCCAGGCGCTTGGTGAAGGCGGATTAGCCCGACGTGACACTCCACCGGCGACGTCCCGCAACCGCGCCCGTTAGCGTTTTCACGCCCGAAAACACCGTTCTCCGATACCTACTCAAATCTCATGTGGAGATTGATGCTCGGTTCCTGCTTCAACAACGGGCACTGCCCGCAGGCTGCAACCTTCCGTCTCCACAGGCGTTCGCTTACTTATTGTAATTGTAAGCCAGTTCCGGCGGAACTCGCCGTACTGCCCGGTTCCAATCATAGCACGGGACTTTAGTAGTGTCGAGTAGGTATTGGCAAGTTGGCCGCTAACTATTATCCCCCCCCGCCCGCCTGTCACTCGCGGGCGAGGATGTGCGTGACCACCGTCGCGCCGGTGCCGCCGATATTCTGCGTCATGCCGATGGCGGCATCCTGCACCTGATTCGCGCCCGCCTCGCCGCGTAGCTGGGTCACCACGTCCACGATCTCATAGACGCCCGTCGCGCCGACCGGATGGCCGCGCGCCTTCAGGCCGCCCATCGTGCTGATCGGCACGCGCCCGTCAGGGGCAATGCCGCCGTCGCGGGCCAGATGAGTCGCTTTGCCGCGCTCCGCAAAGCCCGCCGCTTCCAGGCTCAGCGCGGCCATGATGGAAAAGGCGTCATGCACCTCGAACACATCCACATCGTCCGGCGTGATGCCCGTTTGTTCGTAGGCTTTTTGCGCACTGATCTGCGCCGCTTCCAGGCCGAGCAGATCGCGTCGGTCGTCCAGATTGAGGCAGTCGGTTGCCGTGACGCTGGCCAGCACGCGGATGGGGGTGATGCCCAGCTCACGGGCCACCGCCAGCGGCGCGAGGATCACCGCCGCTGCGCCGTCGCAGATGGGAGAGCTGTCGTAGAGATTGATCGGCGGGGCGATGATCGGCGCTTTGCGGTAAGTCTCCAGCGTAATCGCCCGGCGGAACATGGCGTTGGGGTTGCTGACGGCGTTCCGGTGGGCGTTCAGGCTGAACGGCGCGAAGGCCTCATGCGGTACGTCATACTCGTACATGTAGCGCTGCATCAGCAGGGCATTGAGCGCGACGAACGTCACGCCGTGTGCCACTTCATAGTCGGCGTCGGCGGCGGTCGCCAGCCCGGACGTCACTTCATGGCTGGTGGCCTCGGTCATCTTCTCCACGCCGCAGACGGCGACCACATCCGCCATGCCGCTGGCAATGGCGCGGACGCCCGCCTGCACGGCCACGCCGCCGGAGGCGCAGGCCGCTTCCACCGTCGCCGCCTCGATGCCGCGCCAGCCGCAGAAATCCGCCACCAGCGCCCCAAGCTGCGCCTGATCGCTCAGGCGGGAGGCCAGCATATTGCCCACATACAGCGCATCTGGTCGTTCGATGCCCGCGTCTGCCGCGGCGGCTTTGAGGGCCTGATAGGCGAGCTGCCGCAGACTGGTATCCCACAGTTCACCGATGGGCGTTTGCCCGATTCCGATAATACAAACGTCACGCATTGCCGCAATCCTGTTTTCTGTCAGGCGAAAAGTCTGCACAAACGGCGCTACTGTACCATGTGCGGACTCTCAGAAACTACCAGACTCGCCTACGGGGCGCTTTTCTGCCGCAGCAGGGCATGAATCTCATCCGCCGTCCAGCGTTTCATGCCGTCCAGCACGATCGCGTCATTGTGCTGGAGCAGCCAGTCATCATGCAGCGCCTCCAGTTTTTGCAGGTAGGCCAGCGTCACGCCGGATTCTTCCTGCCTGCGGCGGGCCTGTAGACGGCGCAGGCATTCCTCTGCGGGCGTGCGCAGGTATAGAATCGCGTCCGGGCGTGGGGCGTGTGGTGTCAGCGTCTCCCAGAGGCGGCAGTACACTTCCCATTCAAGGTCATCCATTGCCCCCTGCTCGTACAGCGTGGGCGCGAAGACGTAGCGGTCGCAGGCAATGCTGCGCTCGCTGACGATGATGGTGTTGGCGTCGGCTTCCATGAGCGCCTGCAAGCGGGTGGCAAATGCACCGATCTGGAAGGTGAAAGACCAGCGCCCCATATCGCTGTAGAAGCGTTCAAGCAGGTTGGTGCTGAAGTCGTTCTGCCAGACGGGCACCGGCTCCGGGACGAAAGTGAAAGCGGGGTCGGCGGCAAGGGCTTCCCCCAGGGTGGTTTTGCCGCTGGCGATGTTGCCTTCCAGATGTACGAGCATGGGCAGTCACTCCGGTTGATGTGCGGCGGTTTTTCATTGTTCGGGCGTGCTGCCGGATTCTATCGCGGTGCGGACCTGCCCGGCCAGTGCGCCCAGCTCCGGGCTGTAGAGCATCTCCAGCGCACGCGGACGCGGCAGGGTCACCGGAACGCGGGCCACGATCCGGCCCGGACGCGGACTCATGACCAGCACCTCATCGGCCAGCAGCACGGCCTCATTGATGTTATGCGTGACCATCAGAATAGTCTGGCCTGTATCCTTCCAGACATCCAGCAGATCCATGATCAGCCGCTCACGGGTCAGGGCATCCAGCGCGGCGAACGGCTCATCCAGCAGCAGCACCTCCGGGCGGGAGATCAGGGCGCGGGCAAGCGCGACGCGCTGGGCCATGCCGCCGGAAAGTTCGCCGGGATAGGCCTCCGCAAAACCGGCCAGCCCGATCCGCGCGATCAGAGGCATGGCCCGCGCCCGGCGTTCATCGGGCGGGACGCCTGCCAGCTCCAGCGGCAGTGTTATATTATCCAATACATTGCGCCAGGGCATCAAATTGGCCTGCTGAAACACCACGCCGATATGCCGCCGGGGGGCGGTGATCGGCGTGCCGTCGAGCAGTGCCCGCCCTTCGGTGGGCCGGATCAGGCCGGCCAGCAGCCGCAGCAGGGTGGTCTTGCCACAGCCGCTTGGCCCGACCAGCGCCACGAACGCGCCGCGCCGCACATCCAGCGTCACGTCCTGCAGCGCCCGGACGGGATGCCCGCTGCCGTTCATGCCGAAGCTGTGCCCGATGCGCTCCGCCCGCAGCACGCTGTGCGGGTTATGGCCGCCGTTCGTGGACATGATTCCACTTCCTCAGGATTCCGGTAGAAAGGCGTTGGTATACGCGCCGCTCAGATCGATCGGCTCGGCCAGCAGCCCGGCCTCGATCAGCGCCTGCATGGTGACTTCCCACGACTCCGCCTCGGTGTAGCCGGGACGTGGGGCCTGCCACAGGGCGATACTGTTCTGCAGAACGCGCATCTGCATGACTTCGCCGGGATCAAGGACGGCGGCCAGCGAGTCGGCCAGTTCGGCGGCGGCCTCCGGGGTGAGCGGTTCGCCGCTCTCCGCCGCCGCTCGCAGCGCTCGCAGTGCATCCGCCGCCGCGATGGAGACGGCCACCCGGCTGCCGCCCTGTGGCAGCGTTTCCACGTAATGGCGGCTGATGCGCATTGCCTCGTCCGGGTCGGTGATCACGTCGGCCAGACCCCGCGCCAGTGCCGCGACCATGCCGCGCACCAGAGCGGGTTGATCGGCGATGGTCTCCTCATTGGTCACCAGCCCATTGGCGACCAGATCGGCCAGCGGGGCGATAGGGATCACGTTCACATCGCCGCACTGATCGGCAATCTGCACCGGCTCGTTGACGATGTAGACGACTGCCGCCTCCACCCGTTCCGCGCAGATCATCGCCGGGGCGTTGAAGCCGATTTCTTCCAGTTGGATGTCGTCTTCGCGCAGGCCGACGGCGGCCAGCAGCGCCCGCAGACCGGTATAGCTTGCGCCAAACCGTCCGGGGATGCCCACCACATGCCCGGCCAGATCCGCCGCCGTTTCGATGCCGGTGCTGATCGGTGCGGCTATCCCCACCGGGAACTGTTGATACCACTCGAACACGTAGACCAGCGGACGGCCCCCCGTGCGGGCCAGG
>JALSTC010000172.1 GCA_026983935.1 Ardenticatenia bacterium | reverse complement strand
TTGACCGTAACGTGAACGGCAACTGCCAGGCCACAACAGCAGACAGCCCGACGGAAAGCGTTACCTGGTCTCCGGGAGCGACGCCTGTCGGCAGCTATGAAATCATCGTGTACTACGTACGGGGTTGTGACAATAATGCCCCGGCAAACCTGACTCTGGACGTGACGGTTAACGGTGTGAACCTGGATCAGGTAACAGGGACGCTACTGCCCGAACAGCAGTTCCTTTCCAGTTTCAGGGTGGATGCTTCCGGTCAAGGCACACAGGGCGCGAGCGGCATCAACCCCGGCACTGTGCTGGGTGATACGTCCGGCTTGCTAACCGGCCAGACGCCCATTGAACCGGGTTCCAGCGTCAGCGGTGTGATTGACGCGGACAACGTGTTTCAGACTTACAGCTTTACGGGCGTCGCGGGTGATATCGTGACGATTCGCGCTGACGCCACTTCCGGTAATCTGGATACGCTGCTGTTCCTGCTGGATTCGAACGGTACGGTGGTGGCCGCTAATGACGACTCAACCCGGGCGCAAACCACCAATTCGGAAATCCTGAACCAGACATTGGTCTCAGACGGACTCTACACGATCGTTGTCACCCGCTATGGACAGGTGTTCGGGGGCACAGAAGGTGCTTTCACGCTGACTCTCAGCGGCAGCGATTTCGAGGTGCCGCCTGCGCTGGCCGGCCTTGATCTGCCTGCGGGAAGCATCGAGATCACCTTACTGTGGAATACTCTGGCCGATCTACAGCTTCTCGTCCGTGATCCTTCGGGCGCTTCGGTTTATGATGATTTCCCGCGCAGTAACAGCGGTGGTGTGCTGGCGGCAGATGGCAACGTCAACTGCGCAAATCCGACGACCAGCCCGGTTTCCTATATCTACTGGCCTCCGGACAGGCTGCCGCCCGGAACATATGAGGTTGAAGTCTGGTATCAGAATACCTGTGGCGATGTTTCTCCGGTGACATTTAGCCTGGTCGTGCGTGTGAACGACGAAGTGGTGCTGAGCACGACGGCCCAGCCGAATCCCGGCCAGGTGTACCTGACCAATTTCACTGTGGATGTGAACGGTTTTGCTTCGGCTGGCGCAGGTGGATTCATCGGCGATGCGTCGGTCCTGGATATCGGCAGTGCGTTGGCCAATGCCATTCCGATTAACTATGGCGATGTGGTTTCCGGTACAATCAACCAGACTAATAAATTCGTCGTGTATACCTTCGAAGGTGAAGCTGGCGATCAGATTCGTGTGGGGATGCAGGCTACGGCTGGAACGCTGGATACCACCCTGTTCCTGCTTTCTCCAGATGGCGCGCAGCTTGCCGTGAACGACGACGCGGTTGTGAATGAAACGACAGATTCGCTGATCGACGCTTTCACGCTGCCCGCTGATGGAACCTACAGCATTATCGCAACGCACTATGGATTACTTTACGGCGGAACCAGTGGGACTTATAATCTCTCTCTGACCCGTCTCAACTGAGTTGATGGCAGGGTGGGGAAGTGCCACCCTGCTTTTACAATAAAACAAAGGATCACCGATGCATTCCAAGAAACAGATGTTTTTATTGCTGCCGCTGCTGCTGCTTCTGACGGCGGCCTGTTTGCCACAGCCTACGCTGCGCTCGGAGTTGTTCCTGGATGATCGCAGCCTGATTACAGGCGAACCCTGCGGCGCGCCGTGCTGGAATGGCATTACGCCCGGCGAGACGCTGTGGCCGGACGCGCTGGATGTCATCGAAAACGATGAGACTTTCAGCGGCCTGGATACCAATTCTGAAGGTGGATTTGTACAGGCTGCCTGGCAAAAGGCGGGGTCGGGCCAGTTCTGCTGCCGGATCATCGCTGATGACGAGAACAGCCCTGTGAGCTTTCTCTTTCTTGCCCTGTCGCCGGATATCATCGTGGATGAAGTGCTTGATGTTTATGGCGAGCCGCAGTATGTGACCACCTTCCGCTTCACTGATGAAGAGGCAGTGATTCAGTTGGTGTATCCGGATATCCCTATGGCGGTTTCTGTGTTGGTAGGCACGCCGGATGCCTCGCTGTTGGCAAATTCTGAGGTCGTGGCGGTGTTATATATGTCGCCCGAAGAAATGAGCCTGATTCTGGATACATCAGAACTGCAGGCATGGGAAGGCTATCAGCCGTATCTGACCTATGAAGAATCGACGCCGGTGGTGACGCCACGGGTGACGCTTACGCCGCGCCCTGAGGAGTAGCGGCGGGTGACGTAAACAGAAATACTGGAAATAGAGAGGGATTCAGATGGAAACAACGCAGCCTCTGACCGACGCAGAGGAGATGACCAAATCGCAGTCAGTTGAACATGACGAAGAGCAGGCAGAGGTGGCTGCCGTGCCGCGCCAGACAATGGCCTTTCTGATCACCGCCATTGCCTTCTTCATTATCGGCTATGGTGTCGCCTGGTTCTCGTTCAATGCAGCGGTCAATACGCAGACAGATGTGATACGTGAGACGGTGCAGGAGGCAGTGGCCAGTGCTATCGCTGATGCCGACCTGGGCACAGTTGCCGACAATGCTGCTGCGCCACAGCAAGAACAGGCCCCAACAGTTGTGGATGTGAGCGTGGATGATGATCCCGCCTTGGGTCCGGAGGATGCCCCGATTGTGATCGTGGAATTCTCGGACTTTCGCTGCCCGTACTGCGCCCGCTTTCATTCGCAGACGCTTTATCCCTTGTTAGATCAGTACGAGGGGCAGATTCGACTGGTTTACCGTGACTTCCCGATTGTTGGTGGTGAACAGGCAGCTCTGGCAGCCGAATGTGCGGATGATCAGGGCGTGTTCTGGGAGTATCACGATCTGCTGTTTGAGAATCAGAGCGCGCTTTCCAGTAATGATGCGCTGCTTGAACTGGCAAGCCAGCTTGATATTGATATGGATACATTCTCGGCCTGCCTGGAAAATCAGGATCATATGGCGGAAATCGAAGCTGATTTTTCCGATGGGGTTTCGTATGGTGTGCGTGGAACGCCGGCGTTCTTTGTGAACGGGCATCCCCTGGTTGGTGCCCAGCCTATGCCTGTGTTCCGCCAGCTTATTGATGAACTCCTGGCAGAACAGGACGCAGGATAGCAGCGTCTGATTTGCGTCAACAGGCAAAGTCACTATTGCCGGGGAAAACTTCGGACGGTATAATGACTGCCTGTCTGTGGAGACAGCGCAAAGCAGGAAAATGAATTCGCAAGGAGCTTGGAAACGATGACTGTGAAGACCGGGGAGCAACCGACATCTATCAATGATCTCAGGCCAAAGATGGCGCTGACCGGTGTCGTGAAGAAGGTTGAATTGTTTGGCGCTTTTGTTGATGTTGGCGTTGGGATCGATGGCCTGCTCCACATTTCACAGCTAAGCTCCAGAAAAGTGCGGAATGTCACGGATGTTGTGAAAGAAGGTGATGAGGTTAATGTGTGGGTTCTGGGTGTTGACCCGGAGAAAAACCGCATCA
The DNA here is from genome assembly GCA_026983935.1 of Ardenticatenia bacterium. Classification (GTDB taxonomy): domain Bacteria; phylum Chloroflexota; class Anaerolineae; order Aggregatilineales; family Ch27; genus JALSTC01. The sequence continues at coordinate 701 of JALSTC010000172.1, read as the reverse complement.
ACCTCACCATGGTTCGTCCTCCAGATGTCACCTGGGATGAGCTTCAGAAAGACGCTGTTTTCACGGGCAAGGTGGTGCGAGTGGAACGCTTTGGGGCATTTGTAGATATCGGTGCGGAGCGGCCCGGTCGCATCCATGTATCTGAGCTTTCCACGGAATACGTCAAGAATCCCGAGGATGTCGTTAAAGTCGGGGATGAAGTACGGGTGAAAGTGCTGGACGTTAATCCGCGCAAGCGCCAGATCGATCTCAGCATTAAGGCGCTGGAATCGCAGGAGTCTGTCCAGCAGATTATCGAGGATGATGACGAAGGCGGCAGAATGCCCACGGCAATGGAACTTGCCCTGCGTCAGGCAATGCAGGGCACCGATTTGGAGGGAGAACTCCCGCGCCGTCGTTCGCGCAAAAGGAAGAAGCGCAGCAGTCGTCAGCAGCAGGCAGAAATCCTCGCCCGTACACTGCAGCACCGCAAGAAGTAAATAGCCTTCTGTGCAGGTGGGGAATCAAGAGGCGATGCCGAGAAAGGGCATCGCCTTCTGCTTTTGAGAGGAAACAGCCTGCCGTTAATCTATAATTGGCTGACGTATGCTCTGGATAAGCCGCAGGACGGCCACAATGAAAATCAGGGTCATCAGGGCGGCCGAAGTCAGGCACCAGGTACAGACTGTGTATATGACAAACAGCTCAACGTAAGTGAGATA
>JALSTC010000171.1 GCA_026983935.1 Ardenticatenia bacterium | reverse complement strand
CATCGCAGCCAATGACGGCTATGGTTTCGGGGAGTAAGCCCTTCCGTCATACCGCGTAGATGAGTTCGCTAGAAGGGGGTGCCTTGTTGCACCCCCTCAACCTGCCCGTTCAAACTGTGTCCCACGACACAACACCGTGGATGCACAAAAGAACAGGGGATTTCATTGAACACCTCACCAGAGAACGGAGGGGGGGTATGCAGACCCAGACACCCGCCGCCAGAGGCCTTTTTAGTGATTACCGTCGTATTGAGGCGCTGTTCGGCTGGATCATGGGCGCGCCCGCTTTTCTGGGCGTGTTCCTCTTTGTGATCCTGCCTTTTTTGATGGCGATTGTGCTCAGCTTCACCAACCAGCGCCTGGTTTCGCCTAACCCGCCAAGGTTTATCGGCCTGGACAACTACAGCCGTTTGCTCAGCATCACCGTGCTGGCACTTGAGCCGGCGATAGACGAAACCACTGGCGAGCCGCTGCTTGACGATGAGGGGCATGTTGTCTTCCCACGCTCTCGCAGCATTCTACGCACAGAAGAAGCTTATGAAGGCTTCTTCGAATGGTTCACCGTAGATGCCTTTGGTCGGCGCTACGTGATCGCGGCCAAAGACCCTACTTTCATGCGTTCGCTGCTCAACAACTTCCTCTTTGCGCTGGTCGTGGTGCCCCTGCAATCAAGCATCGCGCTGCTGCTGGCCGTGATGGTCAACCAGGGCATCCCGGGTTCAAACTTTTTCCGCACGGCCTACTTCAGCCCGGTTGTGACCTCAATGGCCGTTATCTCAGTGATCTGGATTTTTCTCTACAACCCGGAAGTGGGGTTGATCAACCGTTTTATCCAGTTCATTTCTTTCGGGCGGGCAGGCCCGTTTAACTGGCTGGGCGATACACAGTCGGCGATGGTGGCGATCATTATCATGTCCGTCTGGCAGGGCGCGGGCTTCCAGATGACCATCTTCCTGGCCGGATTACAGGGCATCCCGCAGGTGCTCTATGAGGCGGCAAGCATTGACGGCGCGAACGCCTGGCAGCGCTTCTGGAACGTCACTGTCCCAGGGCTGCGCAACACGACAGTCTTTGTCATCATCACCACGACGATCTTCGCTTTCCGGCTGTTCACGCAGGTAGACGTGATGACGGGGGGCGGGCCGCGCAACGACGCCACGTCCACAGTGGTGTTTCATGCGGTTCAGCAGGGCTTTAGAAGGCTGGACCTGGGATACGGAGCGGCGATTTCCGTCGTGTTTTTCCTGATTGTGCTGGTCATTGCCCTGATTCAACGGCGGGTGCTGAGCACCAGTGACCAGGCAGTGTGATGGAGGAGACCGGGGATGACTGAAATTGCGCAGGCACCTCTTTCTGCCGAGGCTATTGCCAACGCACGCCGGGCACGGGTGCGCAAAGTGCTTCGACTCACCCTCTCTTACACCGTGATGAGTGTGGCATTGGTGGTGACGCTTTTTCCTATCGTGTTCATGCTGGTCTCTTCGTTTAAGCCCAACCGCATTATCTTTGAGGACTTGCGGTCGCTCAACGCCTTTGTGCCCACCACCTTCACGCTGGTGAATTACCAGGAAGTGTTCATCCGCACCAACTTCCCACGTTTTATGTTTAACTCAGTGTTCATCTCCACCATGACGGTGTTGCTGAGCCTGTTTATCAACAGCCTGGCCGCCTTTTCTCTGGCACGCTTGAACTGGAAGGGGCGCGGTGTGATCCTGGGTATTCTGATCGCGCTGCTGATCATTCCCTTTGAAACCATCGCCATCCCACTGCTGTTTGTGGTCAACGGTCTGCCCTGGCCTGTGATCAGCCAGACGACAGGCGGGATGCAGGTCACCATGCAAACGTCCTGGCTGAACACGCTGCACGTGCAAATCTTCCCTTTCGTGGCCGATGCTTTCACCATCTTCCTCTTCTACCAGTTCTTCCTGGATATCCCGAAAGAGCTTGACGAATCGGCGCTGGTAGACGGCGCGAGTCCGTTCCGCATTTACTGGAACATTATCCTGCCACTTTCACGGCCTGCCTTCGCCACCGTTGCCATCCTGCAATTCCTGTTCCGCTGGAATGACTATCTCTGGCCGACTATTGCTGTGCCGGGCGAAAATGCGCGCCCGCTCACTGTTGGCATCGCCACTTTCTATACCCAGACGCCGGACTGGGGCCAGATCATGGCCTACGCCTCAATGATCACCGTGCCGGTCCTGATCGTCTTCCTACTGTTCCAGAAATGGTTCATCCAGAGTATTGCCACCAGCGGATTGAAAGGCTAATCTACGGCACACCGAGTTGCGAAGCTGTATTCTATCCTAGCCATGATTCTTTCCAGGTAAGGCATGCTATGGCACTCCGCTTAAAGCAAAAGTGGCTCTGGGATTTCTGGCTTGCGGTGGATGGTGCTGACTATCACATCTTCTACCTGCAAGCTAACCGTGCACTGGGTCGGGAAGCACTGCGGCACTGGCATGTCTCAATAGGGCACGCCGTCTCAACTGACCTGCGGCACTGGGAAGTGCTGCCGGATGCCCTCAAACCCAGCCCGTTTCCAGACGGCAGCAGGCAAGAAGCCTTCGACAGCTACACGACATGGACTGGCAGCATTATCCAGCACCAGGGAACCTGGTTTATGTTCTACACCGGCAGCAAACGATCGGAGAAGGGCCTGATTCAGCGCATCGGACTGGCAACGTCGTCTGATCTACTGACATGGGAGAAATACCCCGGTAACCCCGTCATTGAGGCCGATCCCCGATGGTACGAGCTGCTGGATCTCTCTGTATGGCATGACCAGGCGTGGCGTGACCCTTTCGTATTCCAGCATCCTGAAACTGGCGAATTCCATGCCTTCATCACCGCTCGGGTAAAGTCCGGCCCACCAAAAGGACGAGGCGTGATCGGACATGCCCGATCAACGGATTTGATCCACTGGGAGGTGCTGCCACCGATCACTGAGCCAGGAGAATTCGGGCACCTGGAGGTGCCGCAGGTTGTGCATATGCAGGAGCAGTACTTTCTTCTGTTTTCCGTACTGGCTGATCGCTGCTCCCCCGCGCGACGAGCACGGATGGAGTCCCCGCCCGTCTCCGGAACACATTACATGGCAGCCAGAGATCCGCTTGGCCCCTATCATTTTCTGACCGATGAATTTCTGATCGGTGACACCGCTGGATCACATTATTCCGGCAAGCTGATCCAGGGCCCGGATAACAATTGGGTTCTTCTGACCTGGCGAATGTTCACGCCTGAAGGCGACTTTATTGGCGAACTGAGCGATCCCATGTCTGTTGAGGTTGGTGCCAATGGGCGATTGGCAGTGCACCATGATGTATAGCCATTTGCGCGAATCTTTTCGGTTTTCATGGAGACGACACTGAAGCGATTTATCGATGCAACAGCACGGGGCCCTGACTGCATCGGGCCAGCGCGACAGCACGCAGGTAGGTCATTATGGGGCTGTAACTCAAGCAGAGCAATAGCCGGGGAAGCTCTGGCAAGACAACACCGGAGAATCAAACGGGCCGCTCATATTTACCAAGCGGCCCGTTCTATCACCTCAAGCGATTTCACAAACATCTTGATATGGTTAGGTCGGGGCGCCCGGATTTGAACCGGGGGCCTTATTACCTCACTCATTATGTGTCGCTACTAGCGCGATGAAGTTTTCCGAGCACCACACGATTCACGCACGATTAACTCTGTTGGTAAAACTATGGAAGCTGGCTGAACTCCCGGGTAGGCTGCGTAGGCATACAGAGTGCGCAACGCATGTATGCCCATGCTTTCTTTGGGTACGTGCACGGTGGTCAGTGCCGGGCGAACATACCTTGCAATGTCAGTATCATCAATAGATACAAGCGCGATATCCTCCGGTACCCTGATGCCGGCGTCATGGAGTAAGGCCAACACGCCGATTGCGACTTCATCACTAACCGCAAAGATTCCTGTTGGTGGATGCTCAAGCGCAATAAGCTCTCTTGCTGCCTGAGTGCCTTCCTTGGGAGTGTTTTTTTGGCCGGGATGTCGGACAAGGGCAGGATCATAAGACAGGCCATTTTCGAGCAATGCCTGGCGATAACCGTCCAGACGTTCATCTACGCCTCCAGCGTAAGCTATACGTCTGTGTCCCAGATCAATCAAATGCTGTACAGCTGCCCGCGCAGCCGCTGCGCGGTC
>JALSTC010000170.1 GCA_026983935.1 Ardenticatenia bacterium | reverse complement strand
ATCCTCAAACGAGGCAGCGACCGTCGGGATGGCACCTACAAACACTTCGCCAGTAGCGCCATCGAGGGAGATGGTGTCCCCCTCCTTGATAACCTTGCCGTTGGCCGAAAACTCGCGCTTCTCGAAGTCAATCTTGATGTCCTCGCAGCCAGCCACACAGGGGATACCAAGCTGGCGGGCAACCACAGCCGCATGGCTCGTCGCACCACCATGCTGGGTCAGAATGCCTTTAGAGGCCAGCATACCGTGCACGTCATCGGGCGTCGTCTCTGGGCGCACAAGGATCACGTCCTTGCCCTCTTCTTTCGCCACGCGCTCAGCGGTATCTGCGTCCAGATAGACAACGCCAACCGCCGCGCCCGGCGAAGCATTCAGGCCTTTAGCCAGAAGCGGTGCCTTCTTGCGCGCCTCTTCATCAAACCGCGGATGCAGAAGCTGATCGATGTGCTCGGGATCAATCCGGGACACAGCCTCTTCCTTCGTGATCAGCCCCTCATTGACCATATCCACCGCAATCTTCACGGCTGCTGCAGCGGTACGCTTGCCCGTGCGCGTCTGGAGCATCCAGAGTTTGCCATTTTCAATGGTAAACTCCATGTCCTGCATGTCGCGGTAATGCTTTTCCAGCTTCTCCGCCACTTCCATCAGCGTCTTCCACGCCTCAGGCAGCTCGTCCTTGAGATGATGGACTTCGCTGGGCGTACGCGCACCAGAAACCACATCCTCACCCTGCGCATTGACCAGATACTCGCCGTAGAAGTCCTTTTCCCCGGTAGCAGGGTTGCGGGTGAATGCGACCCCGGAGCCGGAATCCCAGCCCACATTTCCGAAGACCATCGCCACGATGTTCACAGCCGTGCCCAGGTCATGAGAAATCCCGGTAGCGTTGCGGTAGTCAATGGCACGCTTCCCATTCCAGGAGCGGAAGACGGCTTCCACGGCGAGCTTGAGCTGCTCCCAGGGGTCCTGCGGGAATTCCTGGCCCGATTCGCGCTTGATCAGTGCTTTGAATTCCTCAACGGCACGCTGCCAGCCTTCAGGAGAAACTTCCGGATCGCTCTTGACGCCTTCAGATTCCTTGATCCGGTCAATGATCTCCTCGAAAAGCAGACCTTCGACGTCCAGCACAACCTTGCCGAACATCTGCACCAGACGGCGATAGGCATCCCAGGCGAAGCGCTCATTGGCCTTCGCCGCCAGTGTATGCACTGATTCGTCGTTCAGGCCCAGATTCAGGATAGTATCCATCATGCCGGGCATGGAGATTTTCGCACCGGAGCGGACGGATACCAGCAAGGGGTCTTTGGGATCGCCGAACTCACGCCCCATCTTCTTGCTGAGGGCTTTCATGCCTTCCAGAGTCTGCTCCCACATGCCCTCCGGGAACGTGTTGTTGTTGTGCAGATACGCAAGGCAGGCTTCTGTCGTGATTGTAAAACCGGGCGGCACCGGCAGGCCCAGTCTGGTCATCTCGGCCAGATTCGCCCCTTTACCACCCAGCAAATCGCGCATCTCAGCGCTGCCTTCTTCGAACAGATATACCCACTTCTTTGCCATGGTCTTTCCTTTCATATACGACAAGCAGTTGGCATAGACGATACCATAATCGCCTTATGCTAAGGTGAACACGGCGACCTCGACAGTGTTGAATGTCAGCAATTCCCCGGTCACAAACACAGGATCAGCACAATACTGATCTTTTTCGAAGGCATCCCGAGGAGTCTCAAGCAAAAAATCGGTGGAATTATAACATACGCGAAAAGGAAAATACGACAGAGATTTTAGGGCAGAGTGCTCAATTCAGGAGGCCGGGCGCAGCGGAGTCAGGCGCAGGCCGCCTGTGACCGGCTCATGCTCCACAACCGCCTCCACGCCAAACGCCTGTACCAGGGTGTGCGGCGTGAAAACCTCCAGCGGCGATCCGCTGGCCACAATCACTCCCTGCGACAGCAGCAGCACGCGATCGCAGAAGCGCGCTGCCAGCGGCAGATCGTGAATGGCCGCGATCACTCCCAGCCCCTGCTCATGCGCCAGCTTCCTGACCAGCTCCATCAGTGTCAGTTGATGCCGGATATCCAGGTTGTTGGTCGGTTCATCAAGCAGCAGGATTCTGGGCTGCTGTGCCAGTGCACGGGCAAGCAGTACGCGCTGCCGTTCGCCGCCGCTCAGCGTATTCACAAACCGCCGGGCCAGATGCAGCGTATCCGTGAGGCGCATCGCCTGATCGGCGATCGCCCGGTCGCGGGGGCCTTCAAGCTGAAACCGCCCCAGATAAGGACTGCGGCCCATCAGGACAACTTCCCGCACGGTAAACGCAAAATCCAGCGCGGCAGATTGCGGCACATGCGCGATCAGGCGGGCCACTTCCTGAGGACGATACGTTCTCAGAGGCCGAGCCAACAGCGCGACCTGCCCAGACGCGCCGGGCAAAAGGCCGCTGATCACCTTCAACAAGGTGGATTTCCCCACGCCATTTGGCCCGACCAGACCGACAAATTCCCCCGGCTCCAGTGAAAAGGTCACCCCTTTCAGGACCGCCGTGCCGTTGAACCCGAAGTTCACATCCTGGACGCGCAGCAGCGACAATGCCGTCTTTTCCGGTCGAGCGTATCCGCCCATCGTTTCCGCCTCACCAAAAAGAACCGACCTGGCGGAGGGCCGGGCCGGTTCAATGCCGTGCGGTGCTTGCGCCATGCTCAGGGATATACCCTGGTTTCAGACCCCCCTCCGCGAAGGCCTTGAAACCCGATCAAGGCGGGCGACCGGGCTTACTGAGCGCATTTTTTGCTCAGATCACCGTTGCGGGGCAGCGTCGGACTTCCACCGACTTCGCCATTACGTCCTGCCATCCGGGGCAGAGGACACCTTAACCGAAGCATTTTATGTCATTGCTGCTTGAAGCGTAACACGTCAGGAAGCGCGCTGTCAAGCAGCACACACGTCAAATGCCCCATTAAATCGTTGGTTTGCCGACAGGTTTGGTGTACAATTCTCATATGGCAGCTCAAGACACCCTCCTCAACAATCGCTACCGCCTGATCGCCCAACAGGGCTCCGGCGGCATGGCCGTCATCTACAAAGCCGTGGATCAGGAACTGGATCGGCTGGTTGCGGTGAAGATTCTACGTCCCAGCCTGATTACCGATCCCTCATTCCTCGCACGATTCCGCAATGAAGCACGCAGCGTCGCCAAGCTAACGCATCCCAACATCGTCACCGTCCATGACGTGGGCAGGGACGGCACCACGCATTACATCGTGATGGAATTCGTCGAAGGGCAGGACCTCAAGAAGCTCATCCGGCTGGAAGGGCCTTTCAGCGTTGACAGGGCATTGAATATCGCCATCCAGATTTGTGCCGGGGTGGGGTATGCGCACCGTGCCGGGTTGGTGCATGCCGACGTCAAGCCGCAGAATGTCCTTGTGGCTGAAGGTGACACCGTGAAAGTGACCGATTTCGGCATCGCGCAAGCGCTCTCCGACGCCGCCATCGGTGAACGGCAGAAGGTTGTCTGGGGCAGCCCGCACTATTTCTCGCCGGAACAAGCCCAGGGTGAACGTCCAACCCCCGCCTCGGATGTATATTCGATCGGCGTTGTCCTCTTTGAGATGCTGACCGGGCGGCTCCCATTCATCGGCGCCGATCAGCAGGAACTGGCGCTGGCACACATTCACCACGCCCCACCACGAGTCACGGATTTCAATCCGTCGATCCCGGTACAGCTCGAACAGATAATCCTCAAAGTGATGTCCAAGGAACCTGCCTCGCGCTATCGCACAGCCGATCAACTGGGACGTATCCTGATCAACTACCGCAAACAGGGCTACCAGACGACCGGCGGCATCCATGCGCCTGTAAGCGCGGTCAACAATCACGCCCCGCAGGGCCCACCGGCTCCGGCACAAGTGTCCGGCAGTCCACCGACACAGCCAGCACAGGCCTACGTCCCACCTTCACGGGCGACAGCGCCAACACCTCAGAATGCCTCACCCGTGCGGCAGCAGTACACCCCGCCGCCGCGTCCCGCCGCCGCGCCACCTTACGTGGCACCACGCCCCCCGGCACGTGCCGGAAATGTACGCACCGTGGACGCGGTCACCATCGTTCTGGGCATTATTGCTGCACTGGCATTGCTAGGGCTGATTCCCCTATGGCTTGAGGTTCTCCAGGCCTGGTTC
>JALSTC010000169.1 GCA_026983935.1 Ardenticatenia bacterium | reverse complement strand
ATCCGCGCTTTTACCTTTCTCGAATTGACGTTGACCGGCAGGGGCCGCATTTCTCAGTGGATATGGTGGCCCTGGCGCAGGCGCAGCGTCCGGCGGCACAGTGGTATTTCCTGATGGGCAGCGATTCGCTGCGTGACCTGCCGACGTGGCATCAATCGAAGAAGCTCGTGAATCTATGTCGGCTGGCTGTGCTGCAGCGTCCGGGGATGGAACCGGACATGGCCTCGCTTGAGGCTGTACTTCCCGGCCTGGAAGCCCGTGTGGAGTTCATTGATGGCCCCGGCATTGGCATTACTGCGACGGAAATCAAAGGGCGCGTTCGGGCCGGACGCACGATCCGTTATCTTGTTCCGGATGCCGTGCATGCCTATATCTACGAACATGGCCTCTACCAGGTACATTCGCATGATTAGGGATATTTGGCTTGGGAGAGCCATGCTGTTACACTGCAGCGGGGATTCGCGGCTCCTATATTCACTCATCCTGCTCATGCCGTGTCCCGGGAGATGATAATGGCATCAGAACAAACGCTGTATGTCCAGGTGGCGCGGCTGAACGTGCGTCGAGCACCGCGTGTGCTGGCAGACAATATCGTTGACGTCCTGTCGTCAGGTGACCCGATACAGGTACTTGAACAGGCTGAGGTTACTCCTGATGGCTGGGTGTGGCGGCGGCTGGTCGAGTCCGATGAGCATTGGATTGCCGAGTTTAATCAGCACACAGGTGTTCGACTCCTTGACGTGAATCTCCCTGAGCTGGCAGAAATTCCCAAAGATGCGCAGATGCTTTTCGTCGTAACCGGGGGCGTCAAGGTTCGTAGCGCCCCGCGGATTGCACCCGACAATGCAGTGGGCTTTCTGGCACAGGGTAAGTCCGTGAGTGTTGAGCCGGGCGTGAGACAGGTGGGGCCGTCCGGTTGGGTGTGGCGCAGGGTGACAGGGCAGGAAGACAAATGGATTGCCGAGTACAACTGCCGAACAGGAATGCGGTTGCTTGGAAGCGAGCCGCTGGTAGAACAGCCCGATCCGGCTGCCGCGGTCATTTCCGTGGCAGAGCATGCGCTGCCCCTGGTGGGCGGACGTGTGCGGTTAGAGGGACGTGAGTTCCTGCTGGATGGCAGGCCGTTTCGCTTTCTTGGTGTGAACCTGCGGGAATTTGCCTTCTATCCCCGGCAGGATGTGCTGCCCTTTGCAACAGCCGTGCACCAGGAAGAACAGTTAAAGGCGGCGCTGCGTATGAAGATGCGTGTTGTCCGGCTTCACGCCTGCCACCACAAGGTGAGCCTGGGTGATACCGTCCCCCTCCTGCGTGACGCCCTCGATCTGCTGCATGATCATGGGATGCTGGCAATTGTCGTGTTGAACGATGCGCTTGGAGCGAGCGGTTATTATGTTCCCGGAGATGAGCGCTTTCATCGCCATGAGATGGGGCACCTGGACAAAGTTGATTACTTTGTGAAACGTGGATTCGAGGAAAACTTTCTGCCGTTCATCCAGAAGCTGGTGCCGCTGTTTAGCGATCATCCCGCGATTTTTGCCTGGGAGCTTGGCAATGAATACGCTATCATACCGCAGCCCGCCAGCGTGGAGGAAAGCGAGGCCTTCCTTCATTTTGCCAGGGTGTCGTCCGACGCGATCCGGGCACTGGATTCGAATCATTTGATCACGACAGGGCTGGTCAATACGGGGCATGTCGCGCCGACCGGCCATGACCGGGCAGCCTACGCAAAGCGTTTGTACGGGTTGCCTGCACTGGACTTTGCGACTGTCCATTTCTATGAGGACAATTCAGAAGAACACAGCTCATTGCTGGACTTCGAGGTGATGAAACAGCTTAACAAGCCGTTGATTGTGGAGGAGTTTGGCGCTACCGGCGACAATCGAGCTGCATTCTCTCGCAGTCGGTTGGAGGACTGGTTTGTGAAGCGAGAGGTTGCCGGATTTATGCAGTGGGGACTTTCGGCAACGCCTGTTGACATCGGAGTCGGGGATAATATGCGAGGCATGGATCCCTACAGCGAGCGTAACAGGGCGCATTATGAAGCGATGGTTGAACTCTACCGGCAGTGGGCAGAGAAGCTCTGATGCTTATTGATAGCTGTCATGACGTAACGGGAATGGAATGCACGTGAAACCAGGCACATGGCTTTTGTGGGTTTTGATGATTGGGCTGCTGCTTGGGACAGGCGCATGCAGCACACCGAATGCAACACCGACGCTGTTACCGACACAGCCAGCACCTGCCGTCGGGCGGAATGTGTTTGTGGCTAACAGCGCCTCCATGCCTACGGCAACCCCCGATCTCCCTGCAACGCTCCCTGTGCCGACACCGCTGCCGGTTTCTGCGGAAGTACAGCCGACAGCGCGTCCAACGGTCTCGGCGCTGCAGCGCATTCGAGATGACGGTGTGCTCCGTGTTGGCGTGCTGTATAACATGGCACCGCTCAGCAGTTTGAACGATCGTGGACGTGTAGTCGGCTATGAAGCCGATCTTGCGCGGGCAGTCGCGGAAGATTGGGGCGTCGAAGCCTCTTTTGTTCAGGTGACCCGCCAGACGGCTGTCCCACTCCTGCTGGCGGGGGATGTGGATATCCTGCTGGCGTCAATGGTGCACCGTCGGGCGGATGAGGCGATTCTGGGTTTCTCTCAGACGTACTTCCCCGGCGGACAGATGTTCATCGTTCGCGAGGATGATGATATTCAGCAAATGTCTCAGTTGAGCGACCAGCAAGTTGGCGTGGTACAGGGCACAGAGAGCGAGCGGGCGTTGGGGCGCGCGCTTAGTGCAGGGCGGCTCGAAGTGACACCTGCGCTGTTTCTGACACTGGATCAGGCGCTGGGGGCGCTGGGTGATGGCACGGTGCGGGCCATTCTGACCGATCGGGTGCATGTGCTGCAGGCGCAGGAACAGGCGGGCGGTATTCGCGTGCTTGAGCAGATGCTGGAGCCAGAGCCTTATGCGATTGCATTCCGGCGGCATGACAACGCGCTGGGCTACCTGCTCGATCGTTCTCTGCAGCGGCTGTTTGCGGATGGCCGTTTGAATGAGCTGTGGCGCACCTGGTTTCCGACGATGAGCTTCGATATGGCCTTCCCGGTCTGGTCGGGTCTCGATGACGACCCGCGCTCACCCGGTGACTTTGACACGACGATAGTCTATCCGGAGGTTTCTCTCGTACAGCGGATCGCCGCGGGTGAGGGCATCCGTGTGGCAGGGCTGAGTCTGGACCCGCAGGCTCCACAGCTTAACCAGCGCCTGGAAAACTTCTATCAAGCGCTGGTGCAGGAACTATCTGCCCGGTGGAGTGTGCCGGTGGAAATCATTCCCGGATCGGCGGCCAACGCTTTCGATCTTCTGACCAGCGGTCAGGCGGAGCTTGCCGTTGGTATAGAACCGGACTGGACCGGGCCGTATGAGGTCGCTTATTCGTCGCCGATCATCATGCATGGTGATCGGTTGATGATCCCTGCGGACAGTACGATCACCGGCTTTGCCGACCTGCGCGGGGGGCGCTGGGTGGGCATTTTTGCCAGTGAACCCGGGACGGCTGACCGTGTGAATGAATTGGCTGAAAGCGTCAATGCGGCGATCAACATCTTCACGATCATCAATGACGAAGATGCTGTATACTCGATGCTGGTTGACCAGAATGCGGATGTTGTTTTCGGTGACAGCTTGCGGCTGATTCCACACGTCGAGGCGAATCCGGAGCGCGTGACACTGACCGAACGCTGGTACAGCCGAGAGTATATCGCGCTGGCAGCCTCCCGCCTGGACCCTGATTTTCTGGCACTGGTGAATATCACGCTGCAAGATATGACTGCCGATGGGACATATGCACGCCTCTGGGAAGCGACGCTGGCGATCGGCGAACCACTGGCCATTGAACAGTGGCCCGGCGAACGAGGTCTGTTTATGGGCGTGCGAACGGGTGTACCGGGTTAGAACGACTGCGTGTAGTCATAATCACACGCATACAACAGGCTAATCCCCTGCCACAACCATTTCCTCATCCGGTAGGGCCGGCTCCTCCTGGCGCGCAAAGACAATGGCAAACAAAATCAAGCCGGCACCAATGACCTGCAGCCACGCCGGCATCTCTCCCAGAAATATCGCCGCGAGTACAGTGCTGCCGATCGGTTCACCCAGGATTACAAGACTGACATATGCTGCGGACACA
>JALSTC010000168.1 GCA_026983935.1 Ardenticatenia bacterium | reverse complement strand
CTGGGGTACGGGCTTGCTCCCGCATTGAGCGTGGCGCTGAGTGGGACTTCTGCTAACGCCGGTGTGTTTCGGCTGGCGCTGTGGACGATCCCGCCGCTGCTGGTGCGGGATTATATGGCCGGGATGTTGCGTATCGTGCAGCGGCCCTGGCACTACGCCATGATAGCAGTCGGTGCAGCGGCGGTGCAGGCCGTATTGAGTGCGATTCTGGTCGTGGTTGGCGGGCAGGGGGTGGCGGGCGTCCTGCAGGCCGGGCTGATCACGCAGATGCTCTTTGCAGGGGGAGCGCTGTGGCTGGGGCGGCAGACTCTGGCGGCACGTTTTTCTCGCTCACTTCTGCGGCGGATGCTGGTCTACGGGCTGCCGCTGGTTCCTGCCGAACTGGTGCGCTGGGCAATGAACAATGCCAACCGCCTGATTTTTGCGTTGTATGGTCTGTTGGGCGCTGCCGGGATTTATGGCATTGGATTCCGTGCTGGGCTGCTGGTGCTTGTTATCGTTCAGGCATTTGAACTGGGCTGGCAGCCCTTTGCCTTTTCGATTGCAGGACGGGAGGATGCGCCGCGTCTTTATGCACGCGCTGCCCTGCTGTATGTCGTGCTGGCCGGCACCGTGGCGGCGGCGGTGGGGCTGTTTGCCCGCGAGATCACCGCTTTCCTTGCCCCTGTGGAATACGCCGGGGCGGTTGTTGTTGCGCCTTTTGTCGGCCTTGCACATTTGCTCAGCGGCCTGGGGACGGTGACCGCCATTGGCGCGTATGTGGCCCGCCAGACGTGGCGCATCAGTGCGGCGACGGCGCTGGGCGCGGTGGTCACGCTGCTGCTGACGGCGCTACTCATTCCCTCTGGCGGGGCGATCGGTGCGGCGGCGGCAGCACTGGCTGGTCAGGCTGCCGTTGTCGGGCTGCTGATTGTCCTTACGCAGCGGGCATACGCCATACCGTTCTTCTGGGGACGTATGGGGCTGGCTGGACTTTCTGCCGTATTGTTAAGCGTCGTCGGGCTGTTGTGGCCTGGTGAGATGCCTCTGGCACCGACGCTGGTCTTCAAGGGACTGCTATTGGCGCTATGGCCGCTGTGGCTGTTTGTCCTGGGAGTATGGCGGCAGGAGGACTGGCGGACGTTCCGACAACTGGTGCGTTCGTGAGTATTATCACCGTTTCGCTGTATCATAGACGACCCGCCCACCGATGATGGTTTTTTCCACCAGATTCACGCCAAAGTGGTAGCCTAACTCGTGGTAGTCGCCCGTGCCCCAGATCACAACATCCGCCGTGTGGCCCGGTTGCAGGCTTCCGATTCGAGCGCCAAGCGCGACGGCGTGTGCGGCGTTGAGTGTGGCCGCGACCAGTGCCTGCCCCTGTGTCAGTTTCAGGTAGCGTGTGGCGAGGGCTAGCACGAACTGCATGTTTTCCGTCCAGGCCGTGCCGGGGTTGCAGTCGGTTGCCAGCGCCAGGATAGCCCCGGCATCGAGCAGTTTTTGTGCCGGTGTGTAGTCATGCAGACCCAGGGCGAAGGGCGTGGTGGGCAGGGCAACGGCGACCGTATCGCTGGCCCCCAGCAGGGCGATTTCTTCGTCCGGTGTGGCATCAAGGTGATCGAGAGAAGTCGCGCCCATTTCGACGCCAAGGGTTGTTCCGCCCAGGGCTTTGAATTCATCCACATGGATTTTCAGCTTCAATCCGGCCTGTCGGGCGGCTTCCAGCACCCGCCGTGTCTGTGCCGCTGAGAAGGCTCCTTCCTCACAGAAGACGTCACAGAACAGATCGCCCGGCCAGTGATCGGCTTTCCATGCGGTGACAGCGGGCAGCATTTCGTTGATCACCAGATCGATGTAACCATCGGCGTCATCCGCGTATTCCGGTGGCAGGGCATGTGCACCCAGAAAAGTCGGCACGACGCGAATCGGGTGTTCGGTGTCCAGCAGTGCGATCGCATTGAGAAGCTTGATCTCCGCGGCAGTTTCCAGCCCATAACCGGTCTTGATTTCCATGGTAGTGGTGCCATGGCTCAGCGCCGTGTCCAGCCGTTTTTTAGCCGTGGTAACCAGCTCCTCCAGACTGGCGGCGCGGGTGGCCCGCATGGTGCGGGCAATGCCGCCTCCCTCTGCCATGATTTCCTGGTAAGTCGCCCCGGCGATGCGCTGTTCGAACTCTTCGGCCCGGTCACCGGCCCAGACCATATGCGTGTGCGGATCAACCAGCCCCGGCGTGACCAGCTTACCTGCCGCATTGATGACGACGTCGGCGGTGTACCTGTCGAGCAGATCGTTGGTTGGCCCGACGGCGATGATCAGGCCGTCTCTGGCTGCCAGTGCGCCGTCCTCGATGATTCCCAGATCACCGAGTGCATGGCCGCGTTGGGGGCCGCCATCATGCGGTGGTATGGTGCATAACTGCCGGGCATGGGTGAGCAGCAGGTCCACAGTCTGGTGAGGCATGGCGCGCTCCTTCGGGTGATATGGGCGGGGCGTAATACGATTTTAGCGTAGTGTATGGGGACGGCACGTCATGGCTCCATTAGGGAATCATCAGAAGTCCGTCAGGCGATGTTCATCGAAATATGGCATACTGAGTTTAATCATAACAGGGTAAATGCGAAAGGATAGGAATCGTGCGCCGTGCAATGGCATTACTGCTGTGCGTGTTTCTGCTGACCGGTACGCTTCCTGTTTTGGCGCAGGGTGGCGGTGAGATGAATGCCCTGCCGGATGCTGCGCAAATGACCGGCTTTCGTCATGAATATCAGGGTTGGAATAACTGCGGCCCGGCCACCCTGACGATGGCGCTGAGTTATTTTGGCTGGCAGGATGACCAGTACACTGCCGCCCACTGGTTGAAGCCCGATCCGGAGGATAAGAACGTCAGTCCCTGGCAGATGGCGGCATTTGTCAACACTCAGACGGCACTGCGGGCGCTGGTGCGCTATGGCGGTGACCTGGATACACTGCGCCGGATGATCGTGAACAATTTCCCCACGATCATCGCCGCCGGGTATGAACCGGAAGGCTACGACTGGATGGGGCACTACCTGCTGATGGCAGGGTATGACCGTACGGCGGGAACGTTTCTCACGCAAGATTCCTTTCTGGGGCCGAACACGATCTATCCCGATGCTGAAATAGACGCCTACTGGCGGCATTTTAACCGGCTGTATATCGTGGTCTATCCTCCGGAACGCGAATCTGAACTGCTGGCACTGCTGGGGCCGGATGCGGATGTGAACGCCAACGCCATTCATGCCCTGGAAGTTGCCCGGCAGGAGGCCGTTGCCAACCCTCAGGACCCCTTTGCCTGGTTCAACATGGGGACGAGCTATGTGCTGCTGGGGATGTACCCGGAGGCAGCCGTGGCTTATGATCAGTCGCGCAATGTCGGCGGTGGGCTGCCCTGGCGGATGCTGTGGTATCAGTTTGGCATGTTCGAGGCCTACTATCAGGTCGGGCGCTACGATGACATGCTGGCGCTGGTGCATACCAATCTGGGGACAACGCCGGAGGGAGAGCACCCCATCGAGGAAACCTACTACTATGCCGGATTGGCGCGGGCGGCGCTTGGCGAGACGGATCGCGCGATTCTCAATTACCAGCAGGCGCTGCTCATCAATCCCAACTTCACACCCGCGCGGGAGGCGCTGGCGGCTCTGCAGGGCGGGTAAATCTCATGCAGGGAGTATAATGGTGGCTGTCGCGTTCGCTGTATTCCAGTTGGGATGAGATGTTTACGTCGCCACCGCCGCTGATCACGGCCTATACACCCGCATATTATGCTCAGGTGCGGCATTTACTCCAGCATGCTGAGCGCCTGCATCTGCATCTGGACTGGCAGGATGCCGCCGAATGGCTGCGCGATCCCGAATTGATCGGATGCATTGGCTGGCAGGAGAGCACGCCGGTGGCTTTTGCTGCCGCTTCTGTGCCGAAGGAAGGCACATGCTGGCTCCGTGCGCTGGCGGTCGGCGGTGGCCTCTCCGTTGGCCCGACGGTGCGGCGGCTGTGGGGAGCGCTGCGCCAGCGGCTGGTAGATGCTGCCGTGATTCAGGTGGATGTGCTGCTGACTCGGTCGTGGTTGGGGCGTCCGCTGGAATCACTGGGCTTTTTCCACATGGATGATGTGGTGACCCTGCGCCGGATAGACGATCCCGATCAGTATTGGCCTGTCTTTGAAAACAACCGGCTCGAC
>JALSTC010000167.1 GCA_026983935.1 Ardenticatenia bacterium | reverse complement strand
GCTGTCCCCAGCCTGCCCCCGGCATAAGCAGGATATACGCCAGAAGCGGGATGACAAGCAGCGCAATGCCCGTAGCCTTCGTCAGCACAGCCATGAACAGGGCTACACCACACAGGACGGCGTCCGGTGAATGCTTCCGCGTCACAAAGCGCACGGCAAGCCAGACGACCAGCACTGCCCAGGTGGCAACATACGGATCGATCAAGGCCATACGGTCGTAGAAGAACCCGTAGGGAGATAGGCCGTAGAAAAGTACGACCAGCGCCCCGCCCCACATGCCCGCAAAGTGCCGTCCCAGGCTGTACAGGGCAGCCGCGCCTACCACACTGAAGAGTATGGTTGCGGCGCGAGCCACAAACAACGCACCGTTTCCATACAGGCCAAACAGGGCCATCCACCACAAGCCGAACAACTTCCCGTTGCTCGCCCCGATGAACGGATGTAAGCGATACAAATCACGGGCCCAGTCAATATGGGCCATCTCATCAATGAAAGGGGGAAAGGTGAGCAGGTTTTGCAGCCGCAAAAATACGTAAATGAGCAGCAGGCTCACAGGTAATAAAAAGGAGAGCCATCGTCCGGACACGGGCTGAAACCCGGCAGCACTTTTCAAGGTTCATTCCCCACTATGCCAGTGACCGCCGTACCGACAGCCGCGCATCCGGGATGATTTCAAACAGATGGTGACCCATACAGTGGCATATCAATATACGCCGCCGTTCTCTTCACTATGAGTCCGTTTCCCGGCGGCTGTAGATCAGCTCGCGGGCTTCTTCCAGCGTCTCCGCCGTGAAAAACAGTCCATCCTGATTTCGATAAACGCGGCGCAGGATGTTCAGCAACGCCTGCACCAACATCCCCGCCCCGACGATCACCACCGTGCGCGTGCTCTCCGGGATTTCCACCATAGACTGCCTGACATGACGGAAGACGTTGTCCGGCAGCAGGCGGCTGTTGCGCATATCGGTGATGGTGTCGGTCGGATGATCCACTTCGGCGGCCATTTCCCAGGCCCGTGCAATCGCGGCGTGGTATTCCTCCCACGTCCAGGGCGATTCAAAAGTATAGTGCAGGATCGTGCGCTCCTCGTCATCCCATTCAACAGCAATGCTCATCAATCACGTTCTCCACATCAGACTAGCCAACCCAATCGCGCAGATAGAGAAAATCATGCCCAACGGTGCGGTTGCTGAGCTTGGCAACGATCGGCATGGTGCGCTTATAGTGATTGGCCCGCACCCGCCGCCAGACGTCTTCCACCATCTGGCGCGGGAAGCCCTCGGCGACGGCCTCATCCACCCGATACCGCGCATCCACCAGCAGGTAAAGCAGCCGATCCAGCTCTTCGTAAGTATAGCCGATCTCATCTTCGTCGGTCTGCCCGACCCAGAGATCGGCTGAAGGCGGCTTTTCCAGAATGCTGCGCGGCACACCCATCGCCTGCGCAAGCTGGCGAACCTGCGTCTTGTACAGGTCGCCGATGGGCTGGATGGCGGCGGCGTTGTCGCCGAAAATCGTCGAGTAGCCCAGCAGCGTTTCGGTCTTGTTGCTTGTGCCGATCACCAGCCCGCCGTCTGCCGCCGACTGATCGTAGAGAATGATCATGCGCATCCGGGCCATGACGTTGCCCCTGCGCCGCTCATCCATGTCGGGGAAGCGCTCAAAAAACGGGCTGACGTAGGGCGTGATGGGCACGGTCAGGCTCCGCACACCGAGCGCGTCAATCACCTTTTGAGCGTCCGTCATGCTGTCCGCGCTGCTGGTGGCGTAGGGCATACGCACGGCAAGCACATTCTCCGGGCCGAGGGCGCGGGCCGTCAGATAGGCGCTGAGGGCGCTGTCAATCCCGCCGGAAAGCCCGATCACGGCACGCTGAAAACCCACTTTCCGCACGCTGTCACGGATGAAGCCGACGAGAATCCGCTCCGCCAGTGCGGTATTGATTTCCAGCCGGGCGGCGGTATCCATCAATCCATCTCCTCTTGAAAACAGCGGCCAACGACGAGCGCCTGGCGGAGGAACCACCGAGCAAACGGGCAGCCATGCCCTGTAAAAGGCCCGCCAACGATCACAGGCATTGCCATCCATGGCGCAGATTGTACCAGCAAAAAATGTGGAACCAGAATCCTCCCGCGAACGTCTTTATTGTTGACTCGACAGCCAGCTACAGCGAATGATAGAAAGGTACACACGATGAATATCGGCGATCTGATCCGGCTGCTCATCATCTTGATCGCAAGTTTTCTGGGTGTTTCCGACACCCCCTCGCCGCCGCCAGCCCCACCCACTCCCGGAGGGGAAAGTGGGCGTGCACCGCTGGTGATTGAACACGTCGAAGTACAGGTGATGGAATCGTACCCGATGCAGATCGCGCTGCACGTCACGGGCTACCAGCAAGACGGCTGCCAGACTCCGATTCAGGTGGAACAGCGCCGCGACGGGAACACCGTCCATGTAAGAATTTTCCGGCAAATGGACCCGGCGGCCATCTGCCCGGCAGTGATCGTCCCCTATGATGCCACAATCCAACTGGAAGGCGGCTTTGAACACGGGACGTATACCTTCCTGGTCAACGATTACCGCGCCCAGGTCACGCTGGGAGCCGATGCATCCGCGCCGCCATCCGGCCCGCCCGGCGATACGGTCATGCGCAGGCCGGTTGTCATTGACAGCGTCGAAGTGCTTGTGCTGGAATCGTATCCCATGCAGCTCCAACTGGTTGTCACAGGACATCAGAACGATGCCTGTAACGTGCCGGTGCAGGTCGAGCAGCGCCGGGAAGGCAATATCGTCTATGTGGAAATCTACCGTCTGCACAACCCGGCAATGATGTGTCCCTTTGCGCTGCTGCAGTACCATGACACGATCACGCTGGAAGGCGGCTTTGAGAGCGGCAGCTACACGATCCATGTGAATGACTACGTGGTGAACGTGACGCTCTGATCTTCTGGCTGCCGACTCGGCTAAAACTCCCGGTGGCTGGCGTTGCGCCCGGCGAGGATGCGCGTCAGCTCACGGGCCATGAGGCCCGTCCGCTCATCACGCAGCAGCGGCAGGCGGCTGCGCGTGCGGTGCAGTTGGTTGAGGTCGATCTGCTGGACAACCAGCGCTTCCTCAAAATACGGTCCATGCGCCACCGTCTCGCCGTCGGGATTGGTGATCATCGAACCGCCCCAGAAGTTCAGCCCATCCTCATAGCCGACGCGGTTGCAGTGCACCACGTAATCGGTGAACTGGCTGGCATAGGCGCGGTTGACCAGCTCCACCCAGCGGGCCGAAGCCAGCCGGTCGCCGGAGTCGAGTCCGCGCCCCGGGCTGGCACTCATCAGCAGCAGCACGTCTGCGCCGTCCAGCCAGAGCAGGTACGGCGGAGAAACGTGCCAGAAATCCTCGCAAATCAGCATCCCGAAGCGGCCAAAGCGCGTATCAAAAGCCTGCACGCTGTCCCCCCAGGCAAAGTAGCGCCCCTCATCAAACAGGGCATAGGTCGGCAGATAAATCTTCTTGTGCAGGTGCACAACCTCCCCGCCGGAGAGATAGGCCGAGGCAATATAAAAGCGGTGGCGGTCATCCTCGTTCACAAAACCGACAACAATATCCATCTCACGGCTGGCCATAAGCAGCACGCGGAAATTCGGGTCATCCATGACAGGCCGCGCCGCTACTTCGTAGACCAGGTCCTGGAGGTTGTAGCCGGTCAGGGAAAGCTCCGGGAAGACCAGCAGATCAACGTCCGCCGCCTTCGCCCGATCAATATAGTGGACGTGCTTGTCCAGGTTGGCGGGCACGTCGGCGAGCTTCGGATGAATCTGGGCCAGGCCGATGGTGATTTTCATTTCTCAGACTCCGCAGAAACAACGCCCCGCACGGCAGGATCACGGCTTGCCACACGGCTGTACAGTGCCATCCCGACGACGGCGACCACGCTGAAAGCGATCACGCTCAAATCGAGGATGTGATCCCATGTCAGGTTGGGCAGGAAAGACGCCGTGCCGTCGCCCCGAAAGAAATCCAGTACGAACATCCCGGCTCCGCTCAGGGCCAACAGCAGCCACAGACGACAGCCGTGCAGCCGCCCAGACACAGCCAGCAGGATGCTCATGACCAGCAGGGCCGCGCCAAACCATACGCCGAACAACTGCACATTGTAACGCGGCGCAGCAATGCCGTAGACATCCGGGCGCTCACTGACG
>JALSTC010000166.1 GCA_026983935.1 Ardenticatenia bacterium | reverse complement strand
GGCCGCAGTGAGCAGCCACCTGCTGGACGTGACCATTGACGGCGCGCGTGGGATTCTGTTCAACGTGACGGGCGGCCCGGACCTCAGCCTGTTCGAGGTGAACGAAGCGGCGGCGATCATCAAGGATACGGCGCATCCAGACGTCAACCTCATCTTCGGCGCGGTCATTGATCCCAACATGGGCGACAGTGTGCGTATTACGGTAATCGCGACCGGATTCGAGCAGAGCCGCGTGGCGCGTCGTCAGGTGCAGACCGGGCAAGGCGGCATCACCAGAAGCCAGCCACAGCCTGTCCAGCGTCGCCCGATCAATGAGGCCAGGCCGGAGCAGCCTGCACAGACCCAGCAGCCGCCTGTTGAGCCAAATCGCGACTATACGGCTTACGACAGCGATAACATCGAAATCCCGACGTTCCTGCGTAAGCGGTAGGCCGGGCTGCTTGATGTGATAACTGATTCGGCGCAGAGCACGCCATCGTGTGGTAAGCGCCGTTCACACGGTTGATCCCTCCTCAGGATGGCCCTCACCCTGATGCTTTCCGGTGCGTCAGGATGAGGGCTATCTGTCTCTTACTTTGAGACGTTGGAAAATTTTAACCTGAAATAGGAGCAGAGTACTATTCAGCGCGACCCTCAGTCATGATACAGTTAGAACCCCTGTGCTCCTATATGTAGGGTTGTTCAGTAGTTGATGCCCTATATATAGGGGTTAATGCTCAAAATATAGGGGCGTCGCGCGGATATGGGGGCTGTGCCAGTACGACGGGAGTCGAAGTCATGAAATGCCCTTACTGCGGTGCGACGAACGCCTCGCGCGTGATAGATACCAGCCATGACTCGCGGGGCGGTATCCGAAGGCGGCGCGAGTGCAAGAACTGCGGCGAGCGCTTCAGCACCTATGAGCGAGCGATCCTGGCGACACCGGTGCTGATCAAAGCCGGGGGCGAACGCGAACCTTTCGATCGCGATAAATTGTTGCAGGGGATGCGGATTGCCTGTGCCAAGCGGCCAGTCGCGGCAGCAGACCTTGAGCGTCTGGCTGACCAGATCGAGACCCGCTTGCAGCGCATGGGCAAGGCCGAAGTTTCCAGCCGGGTGGTCGGCGACATGGTTATTGAGGGTTTGAAGGCACTCGATGCCATTGCCTATATCCGTTATGCCATCGTCTACCTGCGCCTGGACAATCTGGCCAGTGTCCGCGAAGAAATCAACAAGTTGTTAGAAGATCAGAACGCCAAGCCCTCTTCCTGAGTTCACCGTCTGTTTCTTGCACCGCCAGGTGTTTCCGCTGTTTTAATTCATCATCTGGAATGTCGGGTGTGTAGTTGAGACACCCGATTTTCACCTTATTGTCAAAAGGAGTTGGCGATCATGACCGGGCGGCAGCAGAAAAAAACGGCGCAGCAGATGGGTAAGAATGGCCGTTCAACCCTCCCTGTGCCTTTGCGGGATATCCCTCTGACCGATAATGCCCGTGCGGTCCTTGCCCGGCGCTATTTGCGCAAAGGGCCGGATGGGCAGCCTGCCGAAACCGAGCATGAGATGTTCTGGCGCGTGGCCAGTCATGTTGCCGCGGCGGAAGCCGGGTTGGGCGGAGATTCTGATCGCTGGGCACGCACGTTTTACGATCTGCTGACGGAGATTCGCTTCTTCCCGAACAGCCCCACCTTCACCGGCGCGGGGACGCCCCTCGGCCAGCTTGCCGCCTGCTTTGTGCTCCAGGTAGATGATGATATGGGGCGCTCCGAATCGGGTATTTTCCAGACGCTGCGCAATGCGGCATTGATCCAGCAGACGGGCGGGGGCAACGGATTCTCCTTCAGCCGCCTGCGGCCCAAAGGCGCGCTGGTCAAGTCCTCGATGGGGCGGGCAACTGGCCCGGTGGGCTTCCTGCGCGTCTACGATCAGGCCTTCGGGGAGATCGCACAGGGTGGTAGCAGGCGCGGCGCGAATATGGCCGTGCTGCGCGTCGATCATCCCGATATTCGCGAGTTCATCACCTGCAAGACGGATGAGAGCCAGATCACGAACTTCAACATCTCTGTTGGTGTCACCGATGCATTCATGCAGGCGGTGGAGAACGATGAGACATTCGATCTGATCAACCCTGCCGACGGCGAGGTCTGGGCGACCGTTCGTGCCCGCGAATTGTTCGATCAGATCGCGCAGCAGGCGCACCATAACGGGGAGCCGGGCGTCCTGTTCCTTGACACGGCCAACCGCACGAATCCGGTTCCTCACCTCTATGAGCTGGAAGCGACGAATCCCTGCGGTGAGCAGTGGTTGGGGCCGTTCGAAAACTGCTGTCTGGGGTCGGTCAATCTCGCCCGCCATATGACCGACGACGATCAGGTGGACTGGGAGAAATTGGCCCGTTCGGTGGCGGAGGCCGCGCGCTTCCTGGATGATGTCGTTACGGCCAATGCCTATGTGCCCGCTGTGCCGCAGCTCAAGGAAGCCGCGCACCGCGTCCGCCGGATCGGGCTGGGCATCATGGGGCTGGCCGATATGATGTACCGTCTGGGCGTGCGCTACGGCTCAGCGGAAGGGCAGGAGTTCGCCGCGCAGGTCATGGAGTTTGTGCGCTATCACACCATGCGCACCAGCATCGAACTGGCCAGGGAGCGGGGGCCATTCCCGGCCATCAAGGGCAGCATCTACGATCCAGACGATCTGAAGTGGCAGCCGCCGCAGCCGCTCACGCCTTATGAGCGGGACTGGGGCCGCCCGGCGCTGGACTGGGATGCCATTGTGGCAGGGATCAAAGAGCACGGCATTCGCAATGGTGCGCAGAACACCGTCGCGCCCACCGGCACGATTTCGACTGTCGCCGGATGTGAGGGCTATGGCTGCGAGCCGGTTTTTGCCCTGGCCTATATCCGGCATGTGAATGATAACGGTAAAGACCTGGAACTGCAGTATACCAGTCCGCTCTTTGAACGTGCCCTGCAGAAGGCCAGCCTGGACGACGAAACCGTCGCCCGTGTGGTGGCACAGGTCAATCGCGAGGGCACCTGCCAGCATGTGGAGGAACTGCCGGACTGGATTCGTCACACGTTCGTTGTCAGCAGCGATGTGACGCCGGAAGAGCACGTGCGGATGCAGGCGGCGATGCAGGCCTTCGTTGACAATAGTATTAGCAAAACTATTAATATGCCTGAAACAGCATCGGTGGGTGATGTCAAGCAGGCTTATCAGTTGGCCTGGAAGTTGGGCTGTAAGGGGCTGACCGTTTACGTGACCGGCAGCCGCCAGAAGGTAGTGCTGGAGACGAAAGCGACCAGAGAAGAGTCCGGAACTGGTGCGGGTGAGGCTCCTGCGGCCCAGGAAACATTGCCGCTGTTCAATGAAGAGAAAAAGCCGCGCCCGCGTCGTTTGAGCGGCAAGACCTACCGCGTGGTCACCCCGCTGGGCACAACTTACGTGACGGTCAACGAGAATGGCTACGGCCAGGGGCAGCCGTTCGAGGTCTTCCTGCATGCAGCCAAGGCCGGGTCGGATACGGCGGCGGTCACCGAGGCGATGGGCCGTCTGATCTCGTATGTTCTGCGGTTGGCCTCGCCGGTCAGTCCGCGCAAGCGGCTGAAGGAGATCATGCGCCAGCTTTCCGGGATCGGCGGCGGGCGCCCGATGGGCTTTGGCCCGGCGCGGGTGCTCAGCCTGCCGGATGGTATCGCCCAGGTACTGCGGGAATATCTGGATGAAACTGAGGAAGGGGAGGGGCAGCCGCCCATGCCGGAGACCTCCGTGCCTGCTGTGCAGGAACCGCTGCTGAAGCCGGAGAAGCCGCTGCGTGCCTTTGGCGACCTGTGCCCGGAGTGTGGGCAGGCCACCCTGGTGAACGAAGAGGGCTGCCGCAAGTGTTATTCCTGCGGATACAGTGAGTGCTGAGTCTTCCTTCATGTGGTAAAACATGCGCCTCTCGCGAGCCAAACACGAGGGGCGTTTGCTTATCAGGTGGGAGGCAAGGAGTGATATGGCACCCGAACATCATGGGCGCTGGCGGCGCTTCTGGCGCTGGTGGGTTCCTCGTCTGCTGCTGACGGCCCTGCTGCTGTTTCTGGCCGCGGGAATGGCGCTGGCGCTGACCATCTACCGCTATGGTCAGCGGGATGATGCGGCGCAGGCAGATGTGATCGTCATACTTGGCGGCGGCGTCTACTGGGATGGCCGTCCCACCCCGGCCATGATCC
>JALSTC010000165.1 GCA_026983935.1 Ardenticatenia bacterium | reverse complement strand
GTGAAACAGGCCGCGCCATCATCGAACACCAGGGAGAGCGAATCACAGTAGATGTGGCTGGCTTTCGCGACAGCAGTCTGCTTGAAGACCTCCGTGGGCGTGATTTCACTATCAACGCGGTTGCTGCACCGCTGCACGGTGACCTGAATACAGTCATTGATCCGCTGGGCGGACTGCAAGATGCTCAGAAACGCCTTCTGGTGCGGTGCACGCCGCATGCCATCGCTGACGACCCGATACGTGCTCTGCGGGCCGTGCGGCTAAGTGTGCGCTTCAAGCTGCGCATCGAACCGGCTACTCTGGCCGATATCAAACGCGACGGCCCACGTCTGATAGAAACCTCAGCCGAGCGTATCCGTGATGAATTCATGGCCCTGCTTGGCGGGCCGCGTCCGGCTGCGGCACTGCGAACACTCGATGCGCTGGGACTGCTCAATCTCATCGTGCCCGAAGTTGCAGCCATGCATATCACCCGACAGAGTCTGCTGCACCAGCAGGATATATGGCATCACACTCTGGCAACCCTGGAACAGTTCGACGGCATCTTACAGGCGATCAGCCCGGCACGGACAGAAGATACGGCAGCACAGGCCGGTTTGGGCATGATCGTGTACTTTCTGGATCGATTCCGCGCTCAGCTCCAGGCGCACATCGCCCACCGCTGGCCCGACGAACGCCCACATCGCGCATTATTGATGCTCGCGGCACTCCTGCACGACAGCGGCAAACCATCCACCCGACAGCACCGCAGTGAAGGGATTCACCTGGTAGATCATGAAATCGTGGGGGCCCAACTGGCAGAAAAGCGCGGCGCAGCCCTGCGTTTGAGCAGGCAGGAAATCGCGCGGCTGCGGGCAATTGTGCGCTGCCACACACGCCCGCATCTGCTGGATGAGGAAGCGGAAGTTTCACGGCGGGCTGTATATCGCTTCTGGCGAGACTGTGGAACTGCCGGAGTTGATGTCTGTTTGCTTGCGCTGGCTGACTACCTGGCAGCCGCCGGCCCTGCCCTATCCACTGAGCGGTGGAGCCATTTTCTGCTCACCACGGCAGCCCTGCTGGACGGTGCCCTTGGGCAGGGAGAGGTCAACGTCACAACACTGCCCGCGCTGGTAACTGGCAATGATCTGATCAACGTCCTGGGGCTTTCGCCGGGGCCACAAATCGGGGAGCTGCTGGCCTATATCCGCGAGGCTCAGGCCGCCGGCGAGATACACACCGCAGAGGAAGCACTGGCACTGGCGCGAGACCGCCTGCGAAAGCCGTGAGGTCATATCACCTCATTCACCGGGGCGCTCAAAGAACCAGAGCAGGGTGCGGCCATAGACGCGCTCATCATACGCTTCCAGTGTTTCCAGGGTCACGCTTTCCCGCTCCTTCGGATCAATCTGGATGACGACGATTCCGTCGGGGTAGAGCCAATCCGGCCTGCGATCCAACTGCAGCAGCGTTTCTTTCCAGAGGCCCTGATACTGCGGCGGGGCAACGTAGATCACATCAAACGGACGGGGCGTGCGGGCCAGGTAGTCAAACACATTGGCCCGCACCACCCGCGCATTTTCGGCCAGGCCGGTGATTGCCAGATTTTCATGAATAGTCCGGACGGCCAGCCGGGCATTATCCACAAACACCGCCCGCGCCGCGCCCCGACTCAGCGCCTCTATGCCAACGCTGCCTGTCCCGGCGAACAGGTCGAGCCACTCGCACCCCGGCACTACGGGCGAAAGGATGCTGAACAGCGCTTCTTTAACACGATCCATCACCGGGCGGGTGCCTTCGCCGGGAACCATCTTCAGATGCCGCCCTTTGGCTTTCCCCGCAATCACACGTACGGGCACAACAGTGTCTCCCCCTGCTCCACAGACAGGCTCGAGAAATTATTCGACAACCTCACGGACGGCACGGATGTTCGACAGCGGCGAGGTGATCATGGTCACGCAGCCCGTCGAGAGGATAAAACGGCGGCCGTTCGTCTGCGCAATGGCATCACGCGCCTGATCGCGCACCTGGGCAGGCGTGCCATTGTGCACCGGGTCCCAGCGTGAAAGCCCCCCACACACCGCCCCCCCAAATTTACTTTTCCCTGTCGCCAGATCAGGTCTGGTCTCTCGGTCATGCCAGTTGATCGCCTGCACCGGATAGTCCGTGAACAAATCAAACATGGGAGCATCCCCATGCAGGTGGAGCATATTGAACCACCAGTCACCGTTCAGCGCTTCCAGAATCCGCAGATCATAGGGGCGTCCAAACGTCCTGTATTCGTCTTCACTCAGCACGGCATAGCTTCCATGCTGCACTGCATAGAAAATGCCATCAATGTGCAGCCGCTGAAGTTCCTCGATAAAACGCAGCGTGCTCTCAACAATTGTATTCAGTCCGGTGTGCACCCGTTCCGGAGCCGTGCGCAGATGTTTGATCAGCGTCTCCTGCCCGGCGAGATTCTTTGCCTGGGCCAGTGGGCTGAAAATCGTCTGGATAATCGGCACTTGACCCTGCAGCGCCTCAACGATCATCCGGACGGCTTCCAACTGCCGCCCCAGCGCACCGCGACGCGGATCGAGCACCCGAAGTTCCGTCCAGCCAAGAGAACGTTCGATCACACGGCGTGTATACTCCCGTGTGCCTTCCAGCGAGCCGACCCAGCGATCCTGCACACCATAGTCAGTCACGCAGAAGCTGCTGGCCGGAGAAACTTTGACAAAATCAAAATCATAGCGCCGCTGAAATTCAATAGTCGAGCGGGCCAGGTCCGCCGCGCGTTGATCATCGCCCGGCCAGTGCCGCCACAGCGCCACAGGCACACGATCGACAGGCTCCCCGGCAATCGTCCTCTCCAGCCGTTCGCGTTTGGAGATCATCAAAGCGACCTCTGTGCGATCTGGATCTGCTGGTTCACCATACGGGTCAGTATTTCCAGCCGGTTGGCCTCGTCATCAGACTCTGGGTTGACTGACTGCAGTATTTCCAGCAGGCGGTTGAACACGGCCAACGCCTCTTCTTTTTGCCCGGCACCGCGCAGCGCCAGCCCCAACCCATAGAGCACATCCACATCATTCGGGGATTTTTCCGCCAGCTTCCTGAATTCTTCAACCGCCGAGTCGTCACGCCCGGCCACATGGGCATGCCAGGCCTGCCCCAGCGCACTATCAGATTGATCGCTCATGAATCCGCCTCCTCAAGCAGCAGATACGCACAGTTGTTGCGGCATTATATCCTGCCGATAAGCCTCGCTGCAACGCAGCTATCAAGGGATGGTCACCAGCACAGGCAGCACCAGCTCCCGCCCCAGTGATATGCCGCGCTCCCCAAAGAATTCCAGCCGCTGCCCCGGACGGCAGTCAT
The DNA here is from genome assembly GCA_026983935.1 of Ardenticatenia bacterium. GTDB lineage: Bacteria > Chloroflexota > Anaerolineae > Aggregatilineales > Ch27 > JALSTC01. The sequence goes on along the minus strand of JALSTC010000165.1, from coordinate 860 downwards.
CCGCCGCCGTCTGGCACTGCCACAACTCTACCAACAGTAAATAGGTGCCCCGTGAAACATCAGCAGGAAGTGACAGCAGATGCTGGTCGCGCACATAGCGATTCATGGGCCAGCGCGTGGTTGGGTATCCTCCGACATGTCGTTTGTACGATTGAGCGGCCCGCTGACCATTGCTGGCATTGATCAGGCTGACTGTCACCTGAAAGTTATCGGCAGGTGGACGCACTGCCCGCCAGTACAGGGTAAGATCAAGCGTGTCTCCGGCCCCTACCGTTGACGCAGCCAGATCATAGGCCAGTATATCAATCCCGGCCTGGGTATATCGCTGCAGTGCAGTGCCACGCTCCAGCACCATACCACGCGGCGATTGCAGCCAGAACACCCCCGGTCTGCCGACCAAAGCTGGCAGTGCCAGGAACAGCGCCCCCAATATCGCCCCAACGATTCGAGCCTCCTGAACAGACAGCAGCAGCAGGGACTGCGCCGGATCGGCGGCCTGCCCCTCTCTCTGGCCAAAGGTCACAGCCACCAGCCCGAACAGCGCCAGCAGGCTAAGGCCCCAGCCGATCCCGCGGGCTGCTGTGTCACCGAAGTGAATCAGCACATCGTGCACACCGGCGGGAACCAACACCTGCAGCCGGCCATCATCCGATGTCGTCAGCGGAACCTCCTGGCTATCAATCTCCGCCCGCCATCCATCAAAAGCGCTGATATACAGCGGCAGGATCATGCGTGTTGGGGCACGCACCAGCAGCCGCACCGAAGTCGCCGCATGGCCGACGACGTTCACCTGTCCAGGAAGTATGGTCGTGCGATCCACAGGATCAACTGCGCCGCTGAAATAGGATTCGACCAGCCGC
>JALSTC010000164.1 GCA_026983935.1 Ardenticatenia bacterium | reverse complement strand
GATGCAGTGCCGCGCCATCCAGCCGCGCGACCTGCTGACTGGGGTCATATACGAAAGGGATACCGAGGACAGTGCATTCGTCTACATACTGCTGCATGGCCGCCGGATCGTTGGGGGAGATGACAACCAGATCAGGGTTTTCTGGAAGCAGGTCTTTCAGGGGGAACTCTTTTGCGTAGGCCATCGCGCCGGTGTAGAAAGACGCGATCTGGTTGTTGGCAAGATCGGTATTGACGAAAAAAGACGCCGTGAAAACCTCATCAATCTGCCGAACAGTAGAGGTGTCCACACCTGCTGCTTCCAGCCATGCGCGGTAGTCGCTGAAGTCCTTACCGACCGTTCCCACCAGTTTGGGGCGCGGATGCTGCCGGAGCAGGGCGAGGTTGTAGGCGATGTTGGCCGCCACGCCGCCCCAGTGTTTGGTCATATCGTCCACAAGAAAGCTCAGGCTGATATGATCCAGTTTGTCGGGGATGAGGTGTTCGGTGAACTTGCCGGGGAAGCGCATCAAATAGTCGTAGGCAATTGATCCTGTAACTGCAATATCCATCAGTGTATAGTCCTCCGGGCGCGTCTGGACGCCAAAACCGGGGCGGGAGTATACCACAATTCTGTGCGGATGGCCTTTGCGCCAGAAGAGGAAAAGGGGGTTTGTTTCAAAGGCGCATTGACGCTGCCGGGTTTCCTGACGTATGATGAGCGCGGAGGACCTGGTATTGGTTCCCGGAGGAATCGTATGAGCATCTTCAATGGTGAACGTTTGACTAACAAAACATTCAAACTCGATATCGAACGGATGCGTCGCGGATGGTACAGCGATAAATATTTCGAGAATATCGTATCTCTGCTGAATATATTGAAGCAGCAGGGATATCATTTTTCCGGGAAAAGCCCCCGTCAGCTTCCTATTGATCCCGCCGGAATTCCGATCAGTGAAATCAAAGTTGAGATGCAGTGGTTCACCCGTCGGCAGCCATTTGCCATCGTGGCCGGGGTGGACAAAGCACTGACCATGCTGCGCTACTGCACGGGACATTTTGATGAGAATGGAAGGTTCGTGGAGACCTGGCAGGACCTGGAAGTGGAGGCCGTGCAGGATGGCGTGATTGTGCCTTATGAGGGTGATCCGATGCGTGTTCGGCCTGTCATGAAGGTGCGCGGACGGCTGCGCGACTTTTCTGTGCTGGAAACGCCCACGCTGGGTATTCTGAGCCGGGCGAGTCGTATCGCGACGAATGTCTACAATGTCCTCAAAGCCGCGGGCGGTAAACCTGTGTTGTTCTTCCCGGCGCGGTTTGATGTGCATGAAGTCCAGGCGGCGGACGGCTATGCTTATGATATTGCTGTGCAGCGTTACAACCAGGATTACGGCCACCGCATCCGCTCCTTTGTGAGTACCGATGCCCAGGGAGACTGGTGGGGCGGTGTAGGGGGCGGGACGGTGCCTCATGCCGTGATCGCCACTTTTCTGGGAGATACCGCAGCGGCCATGTTGGCCTTTGCAGAGACACAGCCGCCGAATGTGCCACGTGTGGCCCTGGTGGACTTCGAGAACGACTGCGTGGGGACGTCTCTGGATGTCCTGCGGGCGTACTGGCAGCGTTATCGTGAACTGATGGAGGCCGGACAAGAAGACGAGGCCCGCCGTTACATTCTCTTTGGTGTGCGCCTGGATACCAGCAGCAACCTGCGTGACCGGAGTGTGGTTTCTCTTGGTGCGCCAGAGCTGGACCTTGGTGTGAATCCTCGACTGGTCATCGCTGTACGGGAGGCGCTGGACAATGCCTGGCGGGACTGGGACGATCTTGATGAGGAGTGGCTGCCGCGTGCCCGGGAATACTGCCGTCAGGTGCGAATTGTTGTGTCCGGGGGATTCAACCCGGAGAAGATCGCCCGTTTTGAGAAGCTTTCTGTTCCGGCGGATATCTATGGTGTTGGCTCCAGCCTGATGAGCAATGATGTCACCACCAATACTGATTTTACCGCGGACGTGGTTCGGGTGTGCCTGGAAGGCGAATGGGTGCCGATGGCCAAGGTTGGCCGGGCGGCCTGCGATAACCCCGATCTGGAGCCGGTAGACCTGTCTATTTTCTAAAAGTGCGATGAGGACGAGGGAGCACGAGGGCAATGCCGATACTCAAAAGGCTGAATGGTGAGTCAGATGATGAACCTCAGAACAGGGATGTTCAGAAACCCCGACAGGCGGAGCCAAAGATTATCAAGGGGCGGCCCGGCTATGCCAGTTTTTCACTGGCGGCACTTCGGGAGCGCATCGAGGCGCAGTTTGAAGAGGAAATCGCGCGGCGCACGGATATCTTGTTGGAAGCGCAGGGTGAAGAGTCGCGGCGGCAGTTGATCCGGGAAGCCGGTGAATACGTGTTGGCGATTGAGTCGGTTCCGCTGACTCAGGCTGAAAAGGATGCGCTGTTCGACTCGGTATACCGGGACATGTTCACTTTTGGCCCACTGGATGAACTCCTGGCCGATGAGTCGGTCACCGAATTGACGATTGATGGTTATGAAACCATACATATCCGGCGGGGGACTTCGGACCTGGTGAAAGTGCCTTCGCATTTTGAGGATCAGCGGCATCTGGACCGCATCCTGGAGCGGATCGTCACCAGTGCAGGGGTGCAGATGCAGGAAGATGACCCGTTTCTGGAATGCGGCCTGACGATGCTGGGGCGTCCGGCGCGGCTGAGTATGGTTGGCCCGCCGCTCAGTCCTGTGCTGCATGTGGAGCTTCGCCTGCGTTCTCATGAAATGGCAGCACTCGCCGGTCTGCAGGGCAGGGATATAGTAACTCCCCAGACCGTGGCGGTTCTGCGTGCCCTGCTGCAGAGTCCGCATGGTCTTCTGCTTGTCGGTGGGATTGGATCGGGCAAGACAACATTGCTGGAGGCACTGCTGCCAGAACTACCGACGTTGGACGGTGTCTGGCTTGTAGAGCGTGCGAGAGAAATACGTGTCCCCGGGGGAATCCGTTGTTTGCAGGCTGGCACGGTGGCTGACAAGGAGACGACGCTGGATTTTGCCGGGCAGATCACCACTGCGCTTGCCCAGGCTCCTGCTGTGCTTGCAGTGGATGAACTGCGTGGGGATGAGGCCCTGCCTGTCTGGGAGGCTTTGACGGCGGAGGACGGCCCGCGATGTCTGTTCGTGCTGCGCAGCAGTACGGATGTCAGGCGGCTGCACAGCGCCTTCAGCATCCTGCTGCGCAAAGGGCAGCCGGATCTGCCGCAGGAGGCAATCGATCAGGTGTTGTTGGCGCGGATACCTTTTGTGGTCATGCTGCTGGCGGGCACTGAGGGTGTGCGCGTGGCGCATGTCGGGGAGTGGGTTGAATCGCCGGGAGGGGGGCTAACCCTGGCGCTGCTGGTTGAGGATGGCCGACAGACAGCTTACCGGCCCCGCAGTGCGCTGGTGCTGGATTGAGATATGGATTGAGGCGGCTGCCCATTGGATTTTCTTACGTGTTTTTGATATTGCGCTGACGTTGTTTTTATGTGGGGGGCATACGCTACAGTCGAAACGGTTAAAGCAATCCTCCGCAGCAATGAAATCTCCATTTGATGACCGCGGAGGGCCGGATTTAACGGAAATGAAAAAATCTGGTTGAAGGAGGGAGCACTATGTCAAGCCTGGTTCGCTGGAATCCGCTGCGCGAGATTCAGGAGATGAGCGAGGTTATGGATCGCTTCTTCAACGATCCATGGCTGCGGCGCATGCGGGAAGAAGAGGGTGAGCGTTTCTGGCGGATGCCGATGGACGCTTACATGACCGATGACGCGATCATCATCAACATGGAGCTGCCCGGCGTGCATCCAGACGATGTGAACATCACGCTGGAGAACAACATCCTGACCATCAGCGGCGAACTGCATCCGCGTGATGAGGAGCACAACTACTTCCTGCGGGAGCGTCCAGCCGGGCGGTTTGAGCGTGCGATGTCGGTGAGCACACCGGTGGACGTAAACCGCGTTGAAGCCGTGTTCAAAGATGGTGTACTGACGCTGACTCTGCCCAAGGCTGAGGAAGTCAAACCCAAGAAGATCACGGTCAAGAAGAAGTAAGCCGGGGCGTATCAGCGCCTTTTATGAAGTGACAGGCGGCTTTCATAGATGGAAGCCGCCGTTTTTTCTGCTGTCAGTCTGTCGCGGCGTATACGGCTTCAACGATGGTTCCCAGCGTTTCCAGGGAAATTTGCCCGGT
>JALSTC010000163.1 GCA_026983935.1 Ardenticatenia bacterium | reverse complement strand
ATCCCAGTCCTCCTCACGGGCAGCGTCCAGCGCGGCATCCAGCTTGCTCTCCACTGGCGACATCTCGGCACCACCGCCAACCATCCCCTCCAGATCGCTGATGACTTCTTCGTAGTCACCACGATCCAGGTCTTCCAGCAGTTCCTCGATGGCGGCATGCTGCTGGGCATCCGTGCTCAGATCAAGCGCCTCGTTCAGCTCAGCCTCGACGGTGTCCCAATCTTCTGCATGGGCGGCATCCAGCGCAGCTTCCAGATGCGAGGCAACGTCGCCACCAGACTGCGCCGACGCCCAGTATTCAGGTGTTTGTGGCGCGGCGGCAGCAGGCCATAGGGAAAGCCCGGATACAAGCATCAGCGAGAACAAAATGGCCAGAATGCGGTTGCGTTTAAGCATGTCAGTTCACTCCCTTGTATAGAACGCATATAGAACGCTACATGCAGTTAACTTGAACTGCTGGATCGTGACGATTTCGGTTATTCCTGTTTCATGCACAGCCCTCCTATCCGCCATGGCTGTCTGTCCCTTGAAGCGTCCGCAGGTAATTGATCACGTCCCATCGTTCATGTGGTGTCAGGTTTTCCGCCAGCGATGGCATTCCCTGAAATCCATTCGAAATAGCCAGGTAAATCAGCCCGTCTTCTTCGCGCACAATACGGGGCGATGTCAGGTCGGCTACTTCGGAGGCCGTAGATGATTCGGCGAAATATTTGGCAACGGGGCCATCCCCGGCTGCATCTTCCCCATGGCAAACGGCGCAGTGAATATCGAATAGCTGCTCACCACGCGCGAGAGATCGGGCATCAGCCTCCACAGGATTCTCCGGCAGACTGCCATCAGGGGGCACTTCGACACCGGTAATGGGGACAGCGCCTTCTGCCGGAAGCAGACGTGGGCCTTCGCGGTAACCCACCGAGGCCTGGTTTTCCATGAAGCTTGGAAATTCCACGTTGAGCACTTCATACGTGAACAGCAGGCCAACGATAAAGGGTGTTGCCAGAATAGACAGCGTGACGATCACACGTTTGGTCATAACACCCGCTCCTCCGGCATCATGACTTCTTCAGCACCGTTTTCTTCCAACAGGGCGCGAATTTCTGCTTCCCGGGAATGCAGGCAGCGAAATACGATCCCGATGCGCCCATCCGCAATGGCCGGATGATGGTATTTGGGGCCAAATGAAGGGAAGGTGCTCTCCCACAACACACCAAGAAAAGTGCTGACAATCAGGCCCATCATGGTGAGCTCGTAGGTCAAGACCAGTGTTGGCGGAATAGGGATCAATGGCTGCCCACCGACATGAACGGGATAAAGCAGCGGCGTGCCAATGTTGAGGAAAAGTCCGATCAGCAGACCCACCAGCGCTCCAGACAGGCTGATCAACGGCAGCCGCTCCCAGACCATAGGCCGCCCCAGAATGCGCGTGGGATATGGAATGCCGGACAGAACAACCATATTCTGCTCCCCAACTCCATGGTCGCGCAGTCGGTCGAGCATATCCGGGACTGGCGTTATATCTCGAAACAGGGCCATCAAAACTACCGTCTCATCCATTGCGTTTCCTCCACTCCGCCATGTGCCGCCCTAGTCCAGCTCCGTGATACTGGGTACCAGAGACCGACCAATACGGCGCAAACTGTGCGCAAACTGCCCTTCCTGAACCTCCCAGACTGGAATCAGAGGAAGCAGCCGCGTTGCCAGCGCATAGAGCAATATGAATGTGGATAGCGAACCGATCGAAATCAGTATCTCGACGAGGGAGGGGTTATAAACGCCCCAATCGAAAGGCAGGCGGTTGCGGGTGAGATTGCCGGCTACAATGATGTAGCGCTCAATATACATGCCAACGTTGATGCTGAAGGTGATGAAAAACATCAGCCGGGGAGACGTCCGGACTCGCCGGTTCCAGAGCGTCAGCCAGGGGATCACGATGTTGGTGATCAGCATCAGATACCACAGCGGCGCGACCGGCCCATGCGCCTGGAGCGTCAGCAGTTCCCTGCTGACCGCCTCCCCGCCGTACCATTCGGTCAGATAGTCAGCAAAAAAGAAGTACGTCCAGGCGAAGGAGAACACCAGCACGATCTTACCCAGCGCATCGAAATGCTCAGGACGCAAGAAATAGTCCAACTTCATTGCTTTGCGGACGATCACCAGTACCATCACGACCGCCGACACACCGGAAAAGATGGCCCCGACGACAAAATAAGGCCCAAAAATTGAACTGTGCCATCCAGGGGTCATGGTCATGCCAAAATCCCAGGCCACAATGGTATGCACGGAGAACATCACAGGGATGATGGCAAAGGCAAAGATGTTGATTGCCGTTTTCAGGTGATGCCATTCGGCTTCCGTGCCGCGCCAGCCCAAGGCGAGCAAACGATAAAGTCGTCTGCGCCAGCCGGTGCTGCGGTCACGAGCCATCGCCAGGTCGGGGATCAAGGGAAGGTAAAGGTAAATTGTGCTGCCGACCAGGTAGGTGAAGATGGCAAGCATGTCCCACTCAAGCGGAGAATGGAAGTTCGGCCAGAGCTGCCGTTGGTTTGGGTAGGGGATCATCCAGTAAAAGCGCCAGGTGCGGCCAAGATGAATCAGCGGATACATGCCTGCCACGACAAGGGCAAAGGAGGTCATCAATTCTGCCGCACGAGTAAAAGGGCGGCGAAATTCCGCACGAAAAACGCGCAAGATCGCCGAGACAAACGTCCCGGAGTGGCTGATCCCGATCCAGAAAACGAAATTCGTGATATAAACGCCCCAATACACAGGACGGCGGATACCAGCCACGCCCATCCCTTCCAGAATCTGGTATCCCCATGCGCCAACCAGACCAATCAGAACCAGCAGGGCTAATCCCCCCACGACTGTCCAGTAGCGCCAGCCGGTCTTTTTCATGGCATTGAGCACCATTTCGTTCATTTCTTCCGGCGGACGCGGATCCAGCATCAGTTTTTCCTGTGGGGCCTCTTCCTGTGGCCATGCCAGAGGAGCTGCTTCAACCGACATAAACATCACCTTCTTTCAAGTAGACTACCGCCGGTTCTGTCCCGAGTTCTTCCAACAAACGGAAGCTCCGCCCACTCCGAACCAGGCGGGCCACCCGACTCTCCGGATCACCGAGATCGCCGAACGTGATAGCTTCTGTTGGGCAAGACTGGGCGCAGGCGGGCTGGACATCGCCGTCATTCAAAGGACGCTCTTCCGCCGCCGCGTTTTCTTCTGCACGACGAATACGCTGGATGCAGAATGTGCACTTTTCCATGATGCCCCTGCGCCGCACCGTGACGTCCGGATTGAGCTGTTCATTAAGCGGTTCAGGGAACTCAGGGTCAAACCAGTTGAATACCCGGGCGATGTAGGGGCAGTTATTGGCGCAATAACGTGTCCCTATGCAGCGGTTGTATATCTGCGCGTTGATGTTTTCGACCTCATTGTGATAGGTTGCAAACACGGGACACACTGGTTCACAAGGGGCATGACCGCACTGCTGGCACATCAATGGCACAAACCGTGCCTTGACGTCAGGATATTCACCCTCCCAGAAGCGTTCGACGTGCAGCCAGTGCATCGCTCGCCCATGAACGACACCCTCTGCGCCGACAGTCGGCACATTGTTTTCTGCATGACAGGCAACGACGCAGGCCTGACAGCCGTTGCAGCGATCCAGATCAATGACCATGACCCAATGATGTTCTTGTTCGGGCATACATTCCTCCCATCAAAGGCAGTACGGCTGCGGCGCTAGGCATTGGGGCCTGATGAACGCTGGCGATCGCGTTCGACCCCAAGATTGCTTTCCAGCAAAGGCAGTGGCCGCCGCTCTCCACTTTTCGCCACCTGAACCCGTGTCGCCCCCCAGGCAAGCTGTCCGGTATCTGAGGCCGTGTGTGAAGCCAGTATCTGCAGGACATTAGCCCCTCGATTCCTGGCCCACCGCCCCAGTTCTGTATGTCCCTGCCCAATAGGAATGGCGACTACGTCGGGATGAATGCCGGGGTAGATATAAGCAATAGCCTGTATTTCACCGGAAGCAGAAGCGACAGTGACGACATCATCGTTTTGAATGCCCAATCGGGCAGCAGTCTGGGGGTTAATCTCGACCCAGGTGTCCCATGATGCTGTCGTCATCGGATCAGGCATTTCCTGCAGCCAGGGCAGCCCTGCATGACGGCCATCGCCAAAAGCGATCGAAGGCACAGGCAGCAGATAGAATG
>JALSTC010000162.1 GCA_026983935.1 Ardenticatenia bacterium | reverse complement strand
CCTATCCCGGCCACGAACATCGCACCCAACGACGAACCGGGATGCTGCGCCAGTGAATACAGCGTCAGCCCCAGCACATCTGCCGTGATCTGCCGCCAGAGCAGGCTGTGTGCGCCGCCGTTGGTGACCATCACGGTTGGGTTCGGATGGAAGCCGATCTCGGCCAGCACCTGCAAATGGTGGTAAAAGCCGAATGAGATCGCTTCCAGCACGGCACGGAAGACATGAGCGCGGGTATGGCTCAGTGTCAGGCCGAACAGCACGCCGCGTGCCAGCGGATCAAAGATGGGCGTTTTTTCGCCGAGGAAGTAGGGCAGCAGAAGCAGCCCTTCCGAACCCGCCGGAATCTGCGCGGCCCCGGCATCCAGTTCTGCGTAAGACACGCCGGGCGCAAACTGATTGCGGAACCATTTGATGATGGAGCCGCTGGAGGCCATACATCCGTTGATCAGGTATTGGCCGGGAATGACGTGATAGTCAATGAACAGACGGCGGTCTGGATGGAGCTTATCAAGCACCATCAGGATGTCCCCCGCACCACCCAGCTTGACCAGCAGATCGCCGGGGGCTTTCAGCCCGGCAGAAAATGCCGAGGCCACATGATCCGCGCTGCCTGCCACAACCGGCGTTCCGGCCTTCAGGCCGGTGTGTTGTGCCGCTTCCGGCGTTACCTGCCCGATGACGTCGCTTGGCGCGTGTACTTCGCCCAACAGCGTGGCATCAATTTCTGAGAGCGCCAGAATATCCTCCGCCCATGCCTGCTTGCGCAGGTCATAGAGGCCGCTTTCCAGCGCCCAGTTGCTTTCTATGACGTGCTGGCCCGTCAGCCGGTAGTTGATGAAGTCATACGATCCCATCAGGCGGGCGGCGCGGGCCATCACTTCTGGCTCGTGCCTCCGCAGCCAGAGCAGCTTTGGCCCGATGCTCTGCTGCGTGATCGCGCTGCCCGTGCGGGCCAGAATATCGGACTCGTCCGTGCGGGCCTGAAAATACGGAATCTCCTCATGCGAGCGGGCATCGTTCTGCTGGATGGAGGGGCGGAGCAGCCTATCGTCCGCGTCCAGCAGCACAATCGTCGGCACCATGCCGCTGACACCAACGGCGGTGATATCCGCGTCCGGATGCCGTTCCAGCAGGGCGTGGCAGACCGTCCCGACATTGGCCCACCACTGCTCCGGGTCTTCTTCTGCCCAGCCGGGGTGGGGGGAATGCAGCGTGCTTTCCGCCGAGGTCTCCGCCACGATCTGGCCGTCCGTCGTGCCCAGAATCGCTTTGGTGGCGGTTGTGCCGATGTCAATTCCCAGGAGATAAGAAGCCATAATGCCTTATCCCTGCTGCTCGCGCACGCGCCGCACGGCATCCATGAATGCCTGTGCCCGCGCCGGGTCTACTGGATTCCAGGTATAGCCCTCCACCTTAAGGCTGCTGCCGACGATCACGCCATCGGCAACCCTCAGGTACGCGGCAATGTTTTCCACCTTTGCGCCCGTGTTGAGAAGGACGGGTGTCTCATCACCAACAGCGGCCTTGGCTTCTTCAACGGCACTCAGGTCAGGTTCCGCCCCGGCCATTGGCCCGGCGATCAGGATGGCATCTACCAGCGATGAAACGACCGCGCTTTGCGCGCGCCGGGCGATGCTCCGCGATCCAAGCGGCGAGGCAAATTCCGGCGTGATGTTGGCGAAGATGCGGATATGGTCGGCGTTGATCTGTGAGCGGAAGCGGTACAGCGCTGCTGCATCCGGTGCCCAGATACCCATATCGCTCTCGTAGACGCCCGTCACCACCTCGCGGATGAAGGCCGCGCCGGTTGCTGCCGCAACAGCCATCGCAGCAATGGGGTCCCACAGATAATCCACGCCAAAGGGCCGATCCTTCGGGCGGAGTTCGGTCACGATGCGGGTCATGGTCGCGATCGCTTCTGGTCCGGCGTGGAACTGATAAGGACGATCGTCCTCATTACAGAACATCACTGCATCCACGCCTGCTGCATAAAGGTTGTCCACGTCTGCGCGAACACGCTCGATCATCTGCTCGATGCTCAACCCGGGATCATTCCGCGGCGTGCCGGGCAGGGGCGGGAGATGTGCCATCGCGATCACTGGTTTGCTGACGCCGAACAGTTCAGTCAATAACTCAGCCATAAGGCCATCCTTCCTGTGATGTGAATCATGACCGATGTGCATGCTCAGTCTTCAGGGTGAGCGACATGCACCCGGATTCCGAGTTCTTCCAGTGCCGTGCGGTAGGACATGTCCAGCTCATCGTCGGTGATGATGCGGTCAATTTCGGTGAGCGGTGCGACGCTGGCAAATGTCGTCCGCCCGAATTTTGTGCTGTCCGCCAGCAGAATGCGGTACTGGCTGCTGCGGATCATGGCCTGTTTGACCTGGGCATCTTCGACGTTGTATTCGGTCAACCCATTTTCCAGATCAACACCGCCGATGCCGATAAAGGCCTTGTCCACGTGGAAGCGGGCAAATGCTTCCTCGGCGATCGCGCCGATCATGGATTGTTCACCGTGCCGCAGGATGCCGCCCGTCAAGATCACCCGGATGCCCGGATGATCGGCCAGAACATTGGCGACCGGCAGGCTGGCTGTCAGCACTGTGATATCATGCTTGCCTGTCAGGTGGCGGGCCATTTCCAGCGTTGTGCTGCCTACGTCCAGGGCGATGCTGTCGCCGTCGTTGACCAGCTCCGCTGCCAGCGCAGCGATGGCCTGTTTCGCGGCTCGCGATTCCTGTGCGCGGGTCAGGAAAGGTGGCTCATAGCTGCGCCCGCGTGAGCTGACCGCGCCGCCGTGAATGCGCCGTATCAGGCCGGCTTTTTCCAGCGCAGAAAGATCGCGGCGGATGGTCATGTCGGAGACCTGAAAACGTTCGCATAGATCGGCGACGGTTACTGCTCCCTGATCGGTGATAACTTGCATGATGGTTGCACGGCGTTCCTGGGCGTTCATGTGTGCTCCTCACAGTTTTCATTCTAGGCCAGAATCGTTATAATGTCAACATAATCGAACGTAGTTTAGTGTGGAAATAAACACGAAATGAACATGAATGCAGTCAGGGAGGATGATCAGCGCAAAAAAACGGCCATTCGCGCGGCCCGCGCTGCCGGGGACGAACTGCGTCTGTACAAAGGACGGGCATTGAATGTCTCCTATAAGCGGGCCATCGATCCCGTGACCGATGCCGACCGGGCGGCAGAAGCCGTTATCCTGCGTATCATCCGGGAGGTCTATCCAGAGGAACCTATTTTATCTGAAGAAAGCGCCCCGCAGGGCGTGCCGGACAGTGGATGGGTCATCGATCCGCTGGATGGCACGACTAACTTCAGTCGCGGGTATCCGCTTTTTGGGCCATCCATCGCCTGGTTGAATGAGGACGGACGAGTTGACCTCGGCGTGGTGTACAACCCGCTGCTCGATGAACTGTATTGGGCTGTCCGGGGGAGCGGGGCATGGTGCAATGAACGGCGGCTGCACGTTTCTCAAACCTCGGCTCTGAACCGGGCGCTGCTTTCCAGCGGCGCACCGTATGATGTGCAGGAACGCCCGGCGGCTGCACTCGATCCCTGGGCGGAGCTTTTGCCACGTGCCCTTTCACTGAGGCAGGACGGCAGCGCGGCCCTTGACCTGTGCCATGTCGCCGCCGGATATACCGACGCCCATTTTGAGGTCGGGTTAGCGCCGTGGGATGTCGCGGCGGGCATCCTGCTGGTGGAAGAAGCCGGGGGACGAGTCACCACGTATCAGGGAGCGCCTTTTGCGCTGACGAGCGCATCAATCCTGGCGAGCAACGGCCTGCTGCATGAAACACTCCTGGAGACGCTGCACGGCGTAAGCCTTTAGGGAAAGCACGCCAGCCGTGTGGTTTTTCGTGCAGCTTTGGCCTGGTCATCTGGATTCTTCGGTCGTTTTCTCTGGATGAGCAACTTTACGGCTGTTCGGTTTCTCGCTGCATCTGGAGTTGTTCTTCCAGGTTGGATTGCAGTGCCTCGACATTGCCGATGATGCCGTTCACTTCGTCCACAACCGGGGTCAGATCAATGTCTTCGTCATTGCCATAGCGCTGCAGCGCAGTCACGGCGTTCTGCACCACTGCTGTGATCAGCATGTGGACGTCGGCGGCGCAGGTTTCGGGGACGGGCACCGCCAGAATGGCATCGCGCAGCATGACCAGCCGCGTTATCCCGGCCCGTACGGCTTCCGGGGGTTGTGTGCTCAGGTAGTTGGTCACGTTGACGAAT
>JALSTC010000161.1 GCA_026983935.1 Ardenticatenia bacterium | reverse complement strand
CAATTCGAGAAAGATAAAAGCGTGGATTATCGGCCAATGCGAGGCGAAGCATCTCCAGGCGGCGCATCACCGGTGTGATATCGCGCCCCTGCTTGTGCGGAGGGTTCGCAGCCGGGACAAACCAGACAGTATCCAGGCCTAACGCATCAGCCGTAAGCTCGGCCAGAACAAGGTGGCCGAGGTGCGGGGGATCAAACGTGCCGCCAAAAAGGCCTATTCGCTCCATTCAAGCTCATACTCGCCAATGAAAACGGTATCCCCAGGTTTGACCCCTTCCGCTTCCAGCGCATCTGTGATACCCAGAATCTCCAGAGTACGTTGAAAACGGTGGACGGCCTCTTCATAATCCCAGTAGGTCATTGCCGCCGCTCGCTCAATACGCTCACCCTTCACATAGAAAGCGCCGTCCTCGCCGCGTGTGATGGAAAAAGGTATTGTATCTTCTTCCATGCGGTAAACGGGAGTCTCCACCACAGGCTCCGCAACTTCCTGCGGCAGCGACTCCAGTACGGCAAAAACACGCTGCACCAGCACTTCCACACCTTGATGCGTGACTGCCGAAATTGCCATCGCATCATGACCGCGATCTTTGAGTGCACGCTCCAGAGACGGCCACTTTTCCTGCACCTGCGGTAGATCCATTTTGTTCAGCACGACAATCTGGGGGCGCTCACTGAGCTTTTCATCAAACAGCGCCAGTTCTGAATTGATCTGGTTAAAATCTGCCAGCGGATCATCGCTCAGCCCATCCAGCAGATGAATCAGCACGCGGGTCCGCTGTACATGCCGCAGAAAGGCATGTCCCAGCCCGACCCCCATGTGTGCACCCTCTACGAGACCAGGGATATCTGCTGCAACGAACCGCCGATGATCGCGCTCCACCACGCCGAGGTTGGGTTCCAGTGTTGTAAACGGATAGTCGGCGATTTTGGGCTTTGCGCTGCTGATCACAGAGAGCAGTGTGGATTTCCCGGCATTCGGCACACCGACGATCCCGACGTCGGCGATCAGCTTCAGTTCCAGCAGCAGCCAGCGCTCTTCCCCTGGTTCGCCGCGCTCAGCCATACGTGGGGCCTGGTTGCGGCTGGTTGCAAAACGGGCATTACCCCGCCCGCCGCGCCCGCCGCGTGCCACAACGACCTGCTGTCCGGGACGCACCAGATCGGCAATCACTTCCCCGGTTTCGGCATCCCGCACCACCGTCCCCGGCGGCACAGCAACGATCAGGTCTTGGCCATCACGCCCCGTCTTGTTGCTGGGGCCACCCTTACCCCCATGTGCTGCTTTGAAATGCGAACGCCGCTTGAAAGGGGACAGCGTGCTCAACTGCGGGTCTACACGCAGGATAACGTCGCCGCCGCGCCCGCCATCACCACCGGCAGGGCCGCCATGGGGTACATATTTCTCGCGGCGAAAGGCGACAATGCCATCGCCACCATCGCCGCTGCGAACATAAATCTTTGCTTCATCAAAAAACATCTACCACATCCAGATCATTCGATGATAATTCGCTTCACCTGGCTTACATCCAGGTCGCCAGTCATGACCCGCTGCACGATTGAGGTCAGAATCAACTGGGCAAATCGGAAGAAGTCCTGCAGGCGATCGATGCGGCGGATGTATAGTTCCGCCAGCATACGATCCTCTTCGTCCATATCCGGCATGGCCTGTCGCAACTGTTCCAGGTTGTGCTGTAGAACCTGCAATGCCTGTTCCAGGTCGCGCATCTCACGGCTGCTCAGGACATTTACCGCGATCTTCCAGAAATCCGTTTCTGCCTCATAGAACTTTCGCCGGTCGCCACGCACCCACACCTCACGCACAACCCCCATATGCTCAAGAATGCGCATGTTGGTGCTGACCCCTGCTTTTGATTTCCGCAGCGCCGCAGCCAGATCGTCCAGCGAGAGCGGCTCAGGGCTGAGCAGGAGCGCCCCATATAACTGGCCCATCACTTTGTTATAGCCAAAATACTCTGCCAGTTTGCCCAGCCCTTCGAGCATACTGTCGCTGACAGCACTCAGATTGTCATTCACGCCGGAACTTCCGGGGAGCGACCGCTGCTCGCTCATGATTATCCTCTCAATGATGATATAGCCCAACGGCTTATGTCGTCCCCAAAGACACAGCCAGCCTGCCTATACTAACAGCACGTACCCGACGTGACAAACCCCTATTCATAGCGCAGGGCATCAATCGGATTAAGGCGAGCCGCCCGACGTGCCGGATACAATCCAAAGAAAACGCCCACCAGAGCCGAGATGGTCGTCGCCAGCATGACGCTCTCCAGACGCACTGAGGCCTGCAAATCCGGCAGAACAGCGCCGATTGCTATTGTCCCCACTGTGGCAACAGCGATGCCAGCAGCGCCGCCAAGAATCGCCAGGGTCATACTTTCCACCAGAAACTGAACCAGGATATCGCTCTGCTGTGCACCCACAGCCTTACGAAGGCCAATCTCCCGAGTTCGTTCCGTCACCGTCACCAGCATGATATTCATGATCCCGATTCCGCCAACTACGAGAGAAATGCCCGCAATCACGCTCAGGAAGATCGTCAGCAGCGTTGTGATCGCCCCAAAACTTTCCAGTAAATCCGTCTGAGTCAGAATCACAAAATCGTCATCATCGCGAAAACTGATGCGGTGCGTCTCCCGCAGGACTTCGGTGGCTTCTTCTACCAGGGCATCAACTCGATCATCACTCACAGCCTGCATGAGAATCAGGGTCAGCGTCCGCCGCCCGGAAAGGTCACGCCCGCTTTCCAGCCGAGTTTGAGCAGTTGTCAGCGGTACGAAGATCAGGTCATCCTCATCGCCGAAGCTCGTCCCACCAAAATGCTCCAGAATGCCAATAATACGGAAGGGAACATCGTCAATGCGAATCGTTTCGCCAAGCGGCAGCACATCCGGCGGGAACAGGTTCTCCATGGTCGTCTGCCCGATCACGGCGACTCGCGCCCCGGATGCCAGCTCCCGGTCATCGAAAAACCTGCCCAGAGCAACGCTGCGGTTTCGGATGCGCGGGTATTCCGGGGTTGTCCCGCGGATACGTCCACGTACTTCAACGCCGCCATAAGTTACCGGGCGTGTCAGGCGCAGTTCTGGGACAACCAGTTCAGCATCAGGTACACGAAATGGATCGGACAATGCTTCCACATCGCGTTCCGTCAGTGAGGAAAAGCGTGCGCTAAAACGATTGCCAGCGGGAACGCCCCCTCCACCTCCCGGGCCGGTGGCCAGCGTCTCCGGCACGACAAATACCAGATTGGTGCCAATGCCCAGGAACTGTTCCTCCACAAAGACCTGAACTGCCTGCCCTATGGACACCAGCACAATAACTGCGGCCACGCCGATCGCAATTCCCAACGTGGTCAGCGCCGCCCGGAGCCGGTTCGAGCGGAGGCCGGACAGCGCAATCCGCACACTTTCGATAACGGACTGCATCACACACCTTCACTCGTACCGCAGCGCGTCAATAGGATTGAGCGCCGCTGCCCGGCTGGCAGGATACATCCCGAAGAATACGCCGATGGCAGTACTGACAACTGTCGCCAGAAGCACTGCCCCGCCGGTCACCGTCAGGGTGAGGTCCGGGATAAGCGCCGTGCCAATACGCGCCACAATCATGCCCAGACCAATGCCCACCCCGCCGCCGACAACTGTGAGCACCACACTTTCAATCAGGAACTGCAGGAGAATATCATTCCTCCGGGCCCCCACGGCCTTCCGCAGCCCGATTTCCCGCGTCCGTTCGGTAACCGTCACCAGCATGATATTCATGATGCCGATGCCGCCGACCAGAAGCGAAATCCCGGCGATGACACCCAGAAAAATCGTCAGCAGGCCTGTAATCTGCCCCGCCACAGACAGCAGTTCCGACTGAGAGAGAATGGTGAAATCCTGTTCATCCCGAAACTGGATGTCATGGCGGTCAAGCAGTATGCGTCTGATCTCTTCCGCCGCATCATCCATCCGATCTTCCGATACGGCCTGCACATTGATAAAGTCAATCTGGTAGCTGCCATCACGTGTACGTGCCCTGGCCAGCCGAGTCTGGGCTGTACTGATCGGCACAAAAATAACGTCATCCTCATCCCCAAAACTTGACCCACCCTGCGGTTCCATCAGGCCAACGACACGAAACGGAATGCCGTTGATGCGGATCGTCTGGCCGAGCGGATCAGTGTCCTCGCCAAAAAGGTCTTCTGCTGTCGTTTGCCCTAACACCGCCACCCGAGCGCCCGTAATCACATCG
>JALSTC010000160.1 GCA_026983935.1 Ardenticatenia bacterium | reverse complement strand
CATCCAGTCCATCATCACGCCAAATATGAACACGCCGTTGAGCAGCCACACGGCCACCAGTGCGGCAAACATCTTGCGTCCCACCCAGGGACGCGACCGCCGTGCCGGGAAGAGCAGTTCGACCAGCAAAATCGGCACGCTGATGCTCACCAGGGTGTGGTAGATGGTCAGGAACACGGCCCAGACCCAGTTCACGCCCAGCCAGCGGCCATACCATGCCAGATTGCCCAGGTCCATCCAGCCGGGGTTGAAAAAGCTGGCGACGATCAGCCCTTCCTCGGCGATGCCGTAAGCCGCGCCCAGCATGATCACAGTTGGCCAGCCTTTGCCCCAGCGGACCGTCATCTCACGGATGAGGATCGCGCCGACGCCGTAGAGCAGCGACAGCGTGATCAGCCCGAACGGATGGAAGAATTCCGCCGGGGGAGCCGAACCGGAGAGCAGTTCCCCGATGATCGGGGCCAGAAAAAGGAGCACCAGCGCAGGTGCG
Source organism: Ardenticatenia bacterium (assembly GCA_026983935.1). Taxonomy (GTDB): domain Bacteria; phylum Chloroflexota; class Anaerolineae; order Aggregatilineales; family Ch27; genus JALSTC01. The sequence continues at coordinate 3,783 of JALSTC010000160.1, read as the reverse complement.
GCCCGCTTCAAGACGTTCATGATTCTCCTCCTGCCTATGCCGGGATTATCTCACAGCCCGGCACTTTCCGCAGGGCGTGGCCACCGTCAGCAGCCGCCTTCACAGAAAGGCTGGTGCGGTTCATCCTCCGCCGGGAGGGCGACCACGATCAGGCGGTGGCTGTTGCCGGTGCGCGGCCAGCAGGTGACCAGCGTCAGGCGCTCGTCGTCGCCGGGCTGTATCCAGCGGGCGTTTTCCAGCCGCTCCTCCGGCGTGCGCCAGCGCTCCTGCAGCGTCATGATCTGGGCCACGGTGTAGCGGCGCGTCCGCCCCCCGCCCTGCAAGTAGATCGTGTCGCCCGGCTCAAGGTCAATCAATTTGCCGAAGACCTCGCCCTCGATGTTGTGGTGGCCGTTGAGCACCGTGTTCCCCGGCTGGCCCAGCGGTGCAGAGGTGTTGTGCCAGCCCGCCGCGTAACCATCCGGCACGTCCCACTGCCCGAAGGTCTGCCCGTCAATTTCGATGGTGTGCCAGCCGACCGGCTGCACCGGCGCATCCACGTCAATCGCCGGGATCACGATGCGCTGCGGGACGGGCGGACGCGGCGTGCGCCGGATTGGTGCGGTCGGCGTGGGGGTATCACTGGCGGCGGTGGTGGGTGTTGGCGATGGCGAAAGAGAAGGCGCCGGCGTGGATGTTGCCGCCGGTGTGCGTGTTGGTGGGGCGGTCGGCGAGGGGGAGGGCACTGCGGTTGGCGTCCGGGTGACGGGGCCGCCCACCGGCATGACCGGCAGCACCAGATCGATCGCCTCCGCAGCAGGACGGCCTCCCGGCGGCGCCAGCGGCGTGCCCAGGTAGGCCGGGGTCGGCGTGCGCAGATGGCGCAGATCGTAGGTCACGGTGATCTGCGGGGCCGCATCCGGCGCGATGATCGCCAGCAGCACGACCAGCAGCCCCAGTGCACTCAGGGCGCTTCCGGCGACGGTGAGCAGACGGCCTGTGCGGTGCAAGGGCAGATGCTCCGCTGTCTATTCGCTGCTGCGGCGCGACGTCGTGACCAGATAGACGCCGATCAGGATCAGCACACCGCCGACCAGCCGCCAGCCGCCAAATGGTTCGCCCAGCAGCAGCGCCGCCGCAATCGCCGTGACCACCGGCTGCAGCATATTGGCGACCGAAACCCGCGCTGCGGAGAGGTGACCCAGCGCATAGTTGAAGGCCAGGAACCCCCCCGTCTGCGAGACCACACCCGCGCCCAGCATGGCGAGCGTCGTTCTGGCATCATAGCCGCCCGGCGCATAGCCCAGCAGCAGCGAGAACGGGATCAGCCATATAGTGGCGATGGTCACGATCAGCCAGACCCAGGTCAGCGTGCTCATGTGGGCGCGGGCCTGCGCCGTGATGATCTGGTAGATCGCCCAGATCACGCTCCCCGCCAGCACGATTAGATCGCCGCCCTGGATGCCGACCACGCCGCCGTTGCCGAAGACGATCAGCGCGGCACCGGGCAGGGCAATGGCCACGCCCGGCCAGAACAGGCTGGGCAGCGATTTCCGCAGCACCAGCAGTGTGATCAGACCGACCCACAGCGGTGCAATGTTGCCCAGGAAGGTTGCATTGGCGGCGGTGGTGTAATCCAGCGCGATGTGAAAATTGGCCAGGCTGATCGCGAAGATGCTGCCGCCGATGAGGCCCCAGCGCAAGGTATCGCGATCCAGCCGACGCTGATCGGCAGGCTGGCGGGCGAAGGGAATGGTCAGCAGCAGGGCGGCAATGGCCACACGCCAGGTCGCCACGACCGTCCCCGGTGCGTCAGCCGCACGGGCGAAGATGGCCGAGAAGCCGAAGGCAAAAACACCCAGCAGGAGAATCAGATAGACGCGGAGTATGCCGGGGCGTGTGGGGATGGTGGCTGTGGCCTGCATGGATAGTCTCCAGACATTCGTTAAGACAGCGGCAGCTTTGCCGCTGGGGGCTTTTGTCTCTTACCTCTTGCCTCTTGCCTCTTAAGGAGCATACCCCGCGGCTACCCACCCGGCAAAAAGATGCTCATGCCGTCTTCTTCATCGTGAAACAGCGCGTTAGCCGGGAAGCTGGCCGTCACCGCCGCCATCCACAGGTCACCGATGGAGGAGGCGGCATTCATGGCGACCATGATTCCCACCCAGGCGGCAATACCCTTCGGGATCAGCAGCATCGCTGCCAGCCCGATCAGGGTGATTCCCACCAGCGGCGCGAGCGTTACCCTCAGGTACTGGGGACGGGTGAAGTAGGCATCGGCGGTGGTGTAGAGCACGAGCCTGCGGAGCTTGACGCCGAAACGGGGCCGGTGCCCCGCCGCCAGAATTGTCAGCCCGTGCAGCCCTTCGTGTGCGGCCAGCGTCCCCACGGCCATCACCACATACCACCAGAGCGAGAGCGACACTGGCTGGGCGGGCGCGACCAGCGGGCTGCCGAGTGCGTCGTAGAGCAGCAGCCCGGTGAAGGCCACCGCCAGCGCGATCACGAATATCAGCAGCCCGACAACATTCATCCACAGCAGCGGGCGCTTTTCCGTCAGACGGAAGCGGTGGGCCAGTGTATAACCGGCGGGGACGTCCTGCGGGAGTTCGGGCATTGCAGGCTCAGAACTGATTCTTGTGGCGCGGAATCTCGCCCAGCACGGGCAGCTCCAGCGCCTCCAGATCGTCGCGGGAGCGGATCGAATCATCCAGGTATTCAACCAACGCGGCCAGCCCCAGCCCTGCCAGCGCGGCCAGCACCACTTTCAACAGCGGCTGGAAGCGGTTTAGCAGCGGTGGTGAGGTCGGTGTCAGGACAATGTCGTCCAGGGCCACGACCTGCGCGGGCTGTACGGCGAACTGCGGGAAGTAGGCCTGACTGCGGTGCTGCAGCACCTCGATGGCCGCCTCGCCGATGGCCCGCAGTTCATCCGCGTCCGGCCAGTAGATGAAGACCTGCATCACGCTGAAGGCATTGTCGGAGGCAATGATGCCGCGCATCGCATCGGGCGGGATGTCCATGCCGCGCTCGGCCAACACATGGCTGATTTCTTCCGCAAAGCTGCTGGTGCGCACCCAGGTGGTCAGGTTATCAATGACATGCTCGGAGGCCACCCAGGGGTAGTAGCTGCTGTCTTCATAGGTTGGTCTGGCGATTTCCGGGGGCTGGGCGGCGCTGAAATGCAGCACGGTCATCCAGCCGCCGCCGGGCGTCTGCAGCAGGGCCGGTGCAACGAAAACCAGCACCACCAGCGGTGGCAGCACGATCAGCCACCAGCGCCGCAGGAAGAATTTCCACAATGCGATCAGTTCCATGCCGTCCCCTGTGTGCCACAAACTTCGGTCCTGTGGCATGCACTATACCCGTTTTCCGGGGGGGATTCAAACGTGGCAGCGCATGTAAAAAACATCCGGGCATGCTCGCCCGGATGTGTCGGTTTCACTGAATGCGGGGCACGATCACTGCACCACTTCGCCGCATGTAGTGCATCTATACACGTGGCCTTCGATGATCTTGTCCGGCCCCATGAGCGGGTGCAGTTCCAGTGCGCCGCCGCATTTCGGGCATGGGACTTCCAGGTCTTCGGCCATGCGGGCGGCGATGAGGAGCGATTCGGCATAAAGGCGGGCGGTCCGTGCGTTGACATCCTGGCGCATCGGCCAGCTAATGGCCACAGAGCCGTCTTCATGGCGGTAGACCCGGACGGCCTGCGCTTCTCCGCCTTCGTTTTCGATCTGTACCAGTGAGACTGCTTCACCAAGCTTCTTGACGAGTATCTTGTTCATGGTGTTCTTTCCTTTC
>JALSTC010000159.1 GCA_026983935.1 Ardenticatenia bacterium | reverse complement strand
GAGGGCAACCCGCTGACCATCCTGATGCTTCCGCAGGGGTCACGCCGGGCCGCTGTGCGCGCGGCAGGAAATCTGGAGGATATGATCCAGGAACTGACCGGCCTCGTGGTGGACATCCAAACCGTCAACAGCTACGGTGAAATTGTCGCGCAGCTCTGCAGCCCTGTTCCTGTGGCCGGGTGGGTGGACGGGCTTTCCTATATCGTTGCCGAAGCACAGGGATGCGCCGATCCGGCGCTGCGTGTGGAGCGGGACGGAAACTCTGGTTACAGAGTTGATCTGCTCGTTTCAACTGACCTTGCAGATGGTGGGGATTCAGAGGGCGACGTTTCTGGAATTGAGATCGCTGCGCTGGACGGGGAGCCTTTCTGCCGTTTGAACAGCGAAGATACGGTGAGCTGGCTTGTGCCCGGACTCATGCTCTACGCGGGGGGCGTGAATCCGCTGTATGATCTGGGTGAGATCGTGGATGTCCAGGATTTTGACGCGCTTATCACCGCGATCTATCAGGGGGACTGCATGGCCGGCGCTGTGCCACATAACTACTACCCCAACGAAATCAGCCCGGAGATGGAGGCGCTGGAAGACCTTTCCACGCGAATCGGCGTCCTGCAGACCTCGCCGGAGATTCCCTATGATACACTTGTGTTCTCCCGAACGCTGCCCCTGAACGTGCGTATTCCGCTGGCCGATGTCTTTATGCAGATCGCGGCGGATGAAGATAACGCGGCCACGCTGGCGACGATCCTGCGGCAGGATGCTCTCGAACGGGTTGACGCTGAGGACTTTGCGGATTTCCGCGCTTTTATGAATGCTACAGGACTTGACTTCGCGGCGCTGGGAGAGTGAGCGTGGAGCTTGCCGTCATCCTGGTGACGTGGAATGTGCGCGATCTTGTCCTGGATGCGCTGCGCACGCTGCAGACGGACATCGCCGCGCATGGCCCTCAAACAGCAGTATGGGTGGTGGATAACGCTTCTTCTGATGGAACGGTGACCGCCATCCGTGAGCAGTATCCACAGGTCAATGTTCTCGCCAGCGAGCAGAATCTGGGCTTTGCCGCAGGGAATAATCTGGCGCTGAGGACGATCGGTTTCGGGAAAGCGGCAGAAACAGTGTCCCTGCCGCGTGCCGTCTTTCTGTTGAACCCGGACACGCTGGTGCATGATCGGGCCGTGCGGACGTTGTACGATGCGCTGTTTGCCGCGCCGGATGTGGGGCTGGTTGGCGCACGGCTGACATACGGCGATGGGTCATTCCAGCACAGCGCCTTCCGATTTCCCGGCTTCTGGCAGACCGTTTTTGATCTGTTCCCCATGCCGGGCCGCCTCTATGACAGCGCGCTCAATGGGCGCTATGACCGCCGCCTGTATGAGCGGGAGCAGCCGTTCCCGGTGGATCACATGCTCGGCGCGACGATGATGCTGCGCCGGGAAGTGATCGAGCAGGTGGGCATGTTTGACGAGCAGTTCTTTATGTACTGTGAGGAAATTGACTGGAGCATGCGTATTCGCCGCGCCGGATGGCAGATTCTCTGTGTGCCGACCGCCCATATCACTCACCTGGAGGGCAAAAGTACATCGCAGATTCGCCCGGAAAGCATCGTCAATCTGTGGCGGAGCCGCTTTCGACTGTATGAGAAACACTATTCACCGCTGCGCGTGGCCGCGATCCGACGGGTCGTTCGGCTGGGAATGCGACGCAAAATCAGGCAGATCCGGCAGGATCGGGCGCTTTCGCCCACGCAGCGTGAGGCGCTGATCGCTGCCTACCGGACGGTGGCTGCTTTATGACAGCTCTGGCAGCAGTTATCCTGTGTCGGGATGAACTTGAGCATTTGCCCCCGTGCCTTGAAAGCGTCTGGTTTGCCGATGAGGTGCTGGTGTTTATCGATTCCCGCAGTCCGGTGCTGGATGAGATGATCCGGCTGGCGGAAGCGGCTGGCGCGCGCGTGCAGCAGCGGGCGTTTGATGATTATGCCAGCCATCGGAATGCAGCGCTGCAAGCGGTGGACACCGACTGGGTGCTGTTTGTGGATGTGGATGAGCGTGTGACACCGGAGCTGGCCCGGGAGGTGCGGCAGGTGATCGCTTCGGGTAAAGCGGTGGGGTATGGCATTCCCCGTGACAACTACATCTTCGGGCGGCTGACCCGGCATGCAGGCTGGTATCCCGATTATCAGACGCGCCTTCTGCGTCGCACACATGCCCGCTACGACCCTGCGCGGCCTGTGCATGAGGTTGTAATTCTGGATGGGTCGCAGGACTACTTACAACATACGCTGATTCATTACAACTACCGCGATCTGGCCCATTTTCTGGCCAAGCAGCGGCGCTATGCCGAAATTGACGCCGGGATTCTCTATGATCAGGGCATACGTCCGCGCCTGCATCATTTTGTTACGATGCCGCTGCGCCAGTTTTTCTGGCGCTTTGTGACCCTGGCGGGTTACAGGGACGGCCTGCATGGTCTGCGTCTGAGTCTCCTGATGGCGTGGTATGAGTGGCTGAAATACCGGAAGCTGGCAGCGCGGGTCAGGTTGTCTGCCTCTCAATGATCTCGGTCAGCACGTGGAGGCCTCCTGCCACGACGCTGTGACCGCCCAGCAGTACCGGGAGCGGTGCGTTGGCAGCAGCAGCCGTGAATTCACGCAGCCAGGGGTCTTTGATCTGGTTGACCATATACAGATCAGAAGCGAAGCGATCGGCGGCGTCCGGCCAGCGGCCTTGAGAGGCCATCAGAGGGCGGCTGTCAATGATGGCGGCGTCTGTCATGCTGGCAAGGGTTTTGAAGAATGTTCCCGGCCCCTCCTGCCGGATCATTTCACCTAGCAGGGATTGAACTTCTCTGCGGGCGAGCCTCCCGCTGGCAACCATCCCCCGTTCTTCCGCAAAGACACGCACCCAGCACTGGGTGACTTTGTTCAATGCCTGCCACGCGGTCGGCGGGACACGTCCGATCAGGGTCAGATTGGTTTCCGGTGTGGCAGCGATGGCGGCGATTTCTTGCACGGGGACGGCTGCCAGTCGTTCGTCCTGAACGACGGCGGCAAGGTTGGGCTGGATGTCGGGATGGTGGGCAACCAGTGCCAGGTCACTTGGCGTGTCCAGGTCAAGCGCGGCGGCAGGTCGTATGCTTGTGACTGATCGCACATCGTATTCGCCGCTCTGACGCAGCACCCAGGCGAGGCTGTTATCCTTCTCTTCGTTTTCGATGATAGGGGCGGCCTCAAGGGCGTGTGTCAGTGCGATCCAGTCGCTGGAGTGGATATTGTTGGTCAGGACGATGTGCGATGGAATCTGACTGCCCGGCACGTGTGCGCTCGCCCGGTCAATCAGCAAGGCGATCAGGTTGGTCAGGCTTTCGTCAAGCAAAGGGGCGCTGCCGCCACCAAAATACATGGTTGTGTGCAGGTTATGGTGGGTAATGAGGCCGCTCAACCGCCGTCCAAAGTGGAAGGGCTGATCCGGTTTATCCTGGTCAAAGACGATGTCTGACCCGTCAGCGACCCAATTGGTTGTCGGCGCGGCGAGAATGATGGGCGTGATGTTCTGCGCTCTCAACGTGGCAATCAGATCCAGCGTACTGGCGCGCTGTGCTTGCAGCATCAGTTGTTCCTGTGGGCTGTCCCCGCCGCTCCCGATCATGATGACGGCGCTGATGTCGGGTGTCTGCATGGTGCGTCATACCTCTTGAATCAACCGGGGGCCTGAATTCAGCCCCCGGCCCCGGATTACTGAAGGATATTTCAGGCAACTTCGGGCTGCAGAATGCCGTAGTTGCCATCTTCTCGCAGGTAGGCCACACAGATGCTGTCTGTATGGGCATTGAGGAAAACGAAGAAGTCATGCCCCAGAAGCTCCATCTGCTCAATGGCTTCTTCCTCGGTCATAGGGGTGACCTCGACTACCTTGCGGCGGACGATCTCCATCTTGGGTTCTTCTTCGTCGGTACTGGTGCTTTGTTCGCCAGGGACGGGTTCAGCGGCGGCCAGTTCTGGCTCCAGCTCGGCAAAGCGGTCACCACCCCGTCGACGGCGCTTGCCCTTGTAGCGCTGAATACGACGGTACATTTTATCCAGTACCAGGTCAATGGCGGCAAACATGTCGCTCTGGCTTTTATCCTCTGCCCGGAGGATGGTGCCACGTTGATGGCGCACGGTCAACTGTGCGATGGCCCGTTCTCCCCCCTGCTTCTGACGCTGCTTGGTGATGTCAAATTGAACAGAGACGATGTTGGGCAAATAGCGGTCCAATTTTCCTGCTTTCTTCTCGATATACTCACGCAGACGG
>JALSTC010000158.1 GCA_026983935.1 Ardenticatenia bacterium | reverse complement strand
CCCCGATGCAGGGAATGGCAGCGGGTCTGCCGGTTGTGATCGCCCGGCTGCCCGGCATCACCGACCAGGCCAGCATCGAGGAAGAAACCGGCTATTACGTGACCCCCGGCAGTGTGGATGAGCTGGCCGATGCCATGGCAAAACTGGGAGCAAATGCGGCGCTGCGGCGGCAGATGGGTGAAAAGGCCCGCCAGCGCATCCTGGAGGCATTCGGCTGGCAGGCCTATCTGGAACGCTGGGAAGCGCTCTATGCCGGGCAGGCAGCGGGCAAAAAGTGGTCGGCGACGTTTTGAGGGGGCTGCAAGGCTCCGCCGGAGCAATGTCGTGTGGTCGTAAGGTGAGCATGCTAGAGTGGTTATATGATGAGTAGACAACTGACTGTATTTTCAGAACACACCGCTGTGCAGCAATTCTCCGGCGAGCTTCCAGCCGTATCGCCCGACCCGGGACGTGCTTACCTGCCGGGAACGCTGAAACTGAACAGGGTCTTCACCTTTTTGCTGCTGTTTCTGGCTGTGTATCTGGTGATGCCGGTCGTGGACCTGCCGATCGGCGGTCTGTCGATCTCAACGCCGGTCATGGGGCTGATCGCGCTGCGCGTCCTGATGGAGCCGCGCGGCATCCTGGGCCGCTATACGGGCTGGATCATCTGGGCGTATATCTTCTGGCTGGCGGTGCTGGCATCGCTGGTTGGCAGCTATCTTTCCGGCAGGAATCCAGACCTGAGCCTGGACGATGCCATCCTGATGGTGCGCTATGCCTTCTGGATGCTCACGTTTATCATCATGATCATGCTGACATCATTGACCAGCGACCGCTTCATGAACCTGCTGGCGGTCACACTGGGGCTTGCCACGCTGGCGCTGGCTGGCCTGCGGCTGTATGAAGCCATTGCATTTGGCCGGTGGGGAGCGTGGACGGGCGCATCCATCCTCACGCAGAACACTTACGGCTGGCTGTTTTCCACATTTTCGCCCTTTGTCTTCTTCATGATGGTCAGAGCCAACGGCTGGAAGCGCATCCTTGCCGTCTCCGGTTTCGTGATGATGCTTGCAGCAGTGGCCGGCAACGGCTCGCGATCCTCATGGTTCACCGTGGCGCTGGGCGTGCTGATCTCCGTAGGGCTGTACTCGTTCTCCCGGCAGGTGACCCTCTCCCGCATTACATGGGTCATGCTTTTACTGGTGGTGCTGACGGTGGGCGTGATCTCCTTCCTGCCGGATGAAGTCATGGCCCCGATTCTGGAACGATTCTCCACACTGGAGAACGTCGAAGAGGAAGGTTCATTCGGCGTGCGCGAGTTGATGATCCAGAAGGGCGTCAAGCTGTTCCTCACCAATCCGCTGCTGGGTGTGGGGCCGGGCCGCTTCCGGGAGGTCAGCGTGCCGCTGGATATCCCCTACAATCTGGTGGACAACTCGCAGGCACACTTTGACCGCAAATCCTCACACAATTCCTATATCTCGCTGCTGGCAGAAAGTGGGCTGGTTGCGGTGATCCCGCTGGCAGTGCTGCTGTTGATACTGACCGTGCGCGGGCCGCTGGCTGTAATCCCGCTGGCGCAGGTGGGGGAGCTGTGGACTGTGCCTGTCTATGCCGGATTCATTGGCATGTCCATCCATTTGTGGTCACTCTCCGGGCTGGCCAGCACCGCACCCTGGTTTGTCTACGGGATGCTGGCCGGGATTCTGTACCGCAGCGCGGCGCTGCGCCAGCGGCAGATACGTGCACTTCGAGCAGAGGGTGGGGGCGTATGATGGGACTGCGGCTGGGTTTTCATTACCACACGCCGCTGTACCGTGATCCGGCGGGCCGCCTGCTGACTCCCGGCGGGCAGGGCCGCTTTATCGAGGGGCTGGCAGGGGCCTGTGATCGGGTCGTGTGTTTTCTGCATTCGCCGCGCGAGCAGGAAATCCCATATATGGACTATGAGCTGACTGCGCCCAACATCAGCCACGTGGACATCGGCCCGCATGCATCCGTGCCGCGCCGCATGCTCCAGCCGGGACGATTTGTGAAGCCGGTGGTTGATCGCCGCGATGAAATTGACGTGCTGCTGGTGCGCGGCCCCTCCCCTCTGCTGGCGCATATGGCACACGCACACCCCGATCTGCCGGTAGTGCTGCTGCTGGTAGGGGATTACATGCGCGGTGTGGATGACCTGCCGCAGCCCTTCTGGCGCAAGGAACTGATCCGGCTGTGGGCCGGCTATAACAAACGCCAGCAGATCAACGCGGCCCGCCGCACCCTGACATTCGTCAACAGCCGCCAGCTTTACGATGAACTGAAAGGTCTTGTGCCGGCGCTGCGCGAAACCCGCACCACGACTCTCACCGCCGCAGATTTCTATGAGCGCGAAGATACCTGCCATGCCACGCCCTATCACCTGCTGTACACCGGGCGCATGGATCGCACCAAGGGGCTGTTCCAGATGGCCGAGGCCGTGAACATCCTCACGCAGCAGGGCGAAGATGTCATTCTGGACCTGGTGGGCCGCCCGGAGCAGGGCGATCCCATTCTGGATGAGATCATGGCCTATGCCCATGACCATGCCATCACCGATCGCATCCGCTACCACGGCTTCAAGACCGTCGGGCCGGAGCTGTTCCGCTACTACCAGGAGGCGGACATTTACGTCCTGGCCTCGCTGGGATCAGAGGGCTTCCCGCGCACAATCTGGGAAGCACTGGCACACAGCCTGCCGGTCATTGCCACCCGCGTCGGCTCGATCCCGCTGTTCCTGCAGGATGGGCATGATGTCATGCTGGTGGAACCGCGCAGCAGTACGGCGCTGGCGGCGGCGGTCAGGCAGTTGATCCACGACCCGGCCCGGCGCCGGGCGCAGATCGCCGCCGGGCTGGAGACCGTCCGGCAGAATACGCTGGAGAACCGTTCGCGAGAACTGGTCGCAGCCATCACGGACTGGCTGCGCGAGCGTGGGAAATCGGCGGCGGTGACATCATGAGCGAGACAGGGCGCGTTTTACTGGTCGGCAACTTCCTTTCCGGTCTGGTGGGAACACGGGCGGTCAGTGAAGAGCTGGAAGTCCGGCTGCTGGATGCCGGCTGGCAGGTGGTCAGCACATCACGCCGCAGGGGGCGGATCGCCCGGTTGGTGGATATGCTGGGCACGACATGGCGCAGGCGAAGTGCCTACGACGTGGCGCACATAGACGTATTCAGCGGCCAGGCGTTTCTATGGGCAGAGGCCGTCGCGGGGATGCTGCGGCGGTTGGGCAAGCCCTACGTGCTGACCCTGCGCGGCGGGAACCTGCCGCCGTTTGCCCGGCGCTGGCCGCGGCGGGTGCGCCGTTTGCTGCATTCCACGCCGGTGGTGACCACGCCGTCATTCTATCTGCTGGAACAGATGCGGCCCTACTGCCCGCACGTGCAGCGCCTGCCGAATCCGCTGGATTTACGCGCCTATCCCTTCCGCCAGCGCAGCACGGTCAGCCCCCGTCTGGCGTGGCTGCGGGCTTTCCATGCCATCTACAACCCGACGATGGCGGCAGAAACCGTCGCCCGCCTCAAGGACGACTTCCCGGATATCACACTGACCATGTTCGGCCCGGACAAAGGCGACGGCGCACTGCAGGCCATGCAGGCAGCGGCGGAGCGCCTCGGCGTGGCCGACCG
>JALSTC010000157.1 GCA_026983935.1 Ardenticatenia bacterium | reverse complement strand
GGTGGCCTTGCCGGTCAATATCCACCGCTCGCCCACCTGCTGCACATGCCAGAAGGTCTCGCCGTTCCCCGTATCAATGACCGTCGCGCCGCGTTCCAGCGTCACGTTGGGATTCAGCGCGGCTCGCAGCAGCGCAAGATCATCCGGGCTTTCAACCACATGCGTCTGCGGCGGCGAGTCGAGCGTGCCGTGGCAGGTAGCGCACTGGATGTACCGCGCTGCCGTGCGGCTGTCATAGAGCCGCGCATCGCCCATGATTTCGCGGGCGGTGTGGCAGTCAATGCAGTCCAGCTCCCATTCGCAGAGTGTGAATCTACCAATAGGTTGATAGTACTCATGCAGGCGGCGCTCTCTATCGGAGAGGCCCTCCGGCGCAGGCAGATCGTCCCGTTCCAGGAAAGTCATGGTGACCAGGTCAAAATTGCCGCGGTTGTGGCAGTGGTTGCACTGGCTGTAGGGAATGGCCGTGGTGAACGTATGCTGCAGGGGATGGCCCGGCTCATCCCGGGGGATGGTGGGATCACCGCCGCGATACAGGCCGTCGTCCCCATAGAGCACGTGACAGGCCGAACAGCCCTCACTGCGGTAGAAATAGTCCGCCTGCCGCGATTCGGCATGCAGATGGCAGTTCAGGCAGTTGGCAGCGAAATCCTGGATGGGCTGTGGGTCGTGCGCATCAGCGGTGAAGGCTTCCAGAGTGTCAACGGCGGCGGTGGCGTAGTGTGCGGTTCTGTCCGGCTGCAGGCCAAATGTATGGCGCACAGAGGCAATGGCCCCGGCATAAGTCGCCATGATGGCCCGCGGCACGGTGACCACCTGCCGGGCATGGCAGCCGCCGCAGTACTGTTCAGCATAGCCCAGCGCCCCCGGATTACGAACCATACCCGCATGGGCGATATCTGCCACCGTGGCAAGCCGCAAGCCACCGTGACAGGACACACAGCCGAAGTCTTCCGTCGGGTGCGAGGCGCTGATAGACTCGATTCCATTGTGGCAGGTCAGGCAGCGCTCTGGCTGCCCCGTGTTGGTGGGGATGATCTGCACAACCTCCCCAGGAGCGGGGGGAGCTGCCTGCGGCAGGGCGATCAGCAGCCCGGCCAGTGCCAGCAGAAGCACGCAGAAGGACAGCGTATGGCTGTGTAGATGGCGGCGGATGAATACAAACATGGATTTTCGCTTCGGTGACGGCAGCCGCTTCCGTTTGACAGGATAATCGCGGGGCACGGCCTTGCCGGTCATGCCCCGCTGGATTGCACACTTTCAGTCTTTCAGTCGCCCGTACCCTGAAGCTGGCGTTCGGGCAGTTCGGTCAGGCCCGCTTCGGCGCGTTCCTGCTCAACCGTTCCTTCCAACATGTCCCGGCGGCGGGCATTGGTCTTTGCCAGCACGTACAGGAAAAGAAGAATGCCCTCCGCAAAGACAAACATCAACAGCATCGGATCGACACCCCAGACTTCCGGCAGCTTGGCATAAGCGTCATCCAGCCGCCCGGTGTTGAGAAGCCATTGAATGGGGTCAGAGCGATAAATCAGGCCGAAGATCAGGCCGCCGGTGGTGAAACCGAGGAGACCGGGGATCAGGTAGTCCAGTTGGCCGCGAGCACCGCCCGCGATGCAGGTACCCGGTCAGAAACCCGCCAGGGCCATGCCAACGCCGAAGATCAGGCCGCCCACGATATTGGCAGCCAGCACCGTCGCCGTCACGGCGGTCAGATCGACCACGCCGAGGTACTTGAGTGTGTACACGCCGACCATGCCGACCAGCATGCCGCTCATCATGAAACGAAGCACGGCCAGATCGGTGAAGCGGAAGACATTGGCGATTTTGTAGTAACGATTCAGGCCGCTTTTATCCAGCACCCAGCCAAACGCAAAGCCGAGCACCAGGGCGACCAGGATATCCGTTGTGGTCATGGTTCACTCCCTTTACCATGCAGGCGCAGCCGCTAGTAGCGGTTGCGGTAGATCAGCCACTGTGTGATCGCGCCGGTGAGGAAAATGCCCGGGATGAAAAGAAAAGCCGCCGGACTGAGTTGAATGCCACCGGCCAGCGCCAGGCCGCTGGTGCATCCCCCGGCAATCCCCGCGCCGATTTCGATGATGATGCCGCCGACGAAAGCCACCAGCCAGCGCTTCCACACCGCCCCACCGAAGACATCCTTCCACTGCTCAATGGGGATCAACGTCCACTTGAATTTCCCGGCGATCAGGACGGAGGCCAGCGCCCCCAGGAAGATGCCGACCACCATGTAAAACTGCCAGTTCAGACCCTGGGTGATCGGCGGATAGGACACGGAGAAGAACTGATTGATCGGGTCATTGGCCGTCAGCGGCTTGCCGACAACCGCCGCGATATTGAAGAACGTCCCGGAAGTGCCCGGCATACGGTGAGAAAACCACAGGGCAAAGATATACACCAGTCCCAGTCCGATTCCCGCTACTTCCGGCGACCACAAATCCTTACGAAGCTGCTTCATGATCCAGTTCATTGCAGCAATACCCCCTTTCAACTGCCGCCGTACATCAACCCCGGCGCTCAAAATACCAGACCAGCCCCACGCCGATGATGAACAGCGCTTCTGCCACCACAACCAGAATCCGGTTGCCCGCTGCAGAACCGCCGCCCTCCTCAGCAGTCAGCGCCTCGCCGCCGCTGGCGGGCTGCTGGACGGTCTGTGTCTGGTCGGCCTGTGCCGGTGCATCCAATGGATCGACGGGCGCCGGCGGTGCGTCAAGCGGGTCTACACTGGTCGTGGTACTGCCCGTCTCAGCGGCCCCGCCGTTTTCCAGCGCCTCCTGATAGACGGCAACCAGATCGGTGTAGTTATCGCGGTGGCATATCTGGCAGGTGCGCTCCGGCGCTTCCAGCGAGTCGATCATGTCGGTGTGCGCGGCATCGGCATCGGTGGCCGTTGTGTCGCCGCGATGACAGGCCGCGCAGTAATCGCCGCTGGTGTGATCGGTATGCCATACGCCCTTGTCGTTGACCGGATACTCGCCATTCAGTTCATGGCAGGTTTTGCAGGATGTTGCCGATGCGCCGCATTGGGCCTGCGCGGGCGTGACGGTGATCAAAAACACCGCCGTCAATAGCAGGGCGGCCCCGGTGATCAGCAGCAACCAGGCAAGCGGTTTAGGCCTGGTCATTTTGTATTCTCCTTTCCATGCCTGGATTCCGCTTTTATAAATAGAGATTACTTGTCCTCGAGTTCGGCATCCAGCGCCGAAAAAGTGGCCAACTGCGCCTGCTCGGTGATGCGGTCGCGCAGGATACCGCGCAGCAGGTCCAGCGCCTGGATGATTCGCTCGTCGGTGAGGGCATAGTAAACAGCAGCCCCTTCCCGCGTGGCATTGACGAGGCAGCGATCGCGGAGAATCTTGAGGTGGCGGGACACTGTGGGCTGGGGGATGTTCAGCTCCTCAGCCAGTTCACTGACATAACGCGGCTGGCGGGCCAACGCGTAGAGGATCATCAGACGTTTGGTGTCGCCAAGCGCATGGCACACCCGGTTATGCAGCAGCTCCAGTTCTTGAACCAGCTTTTCCTCCATGCGCACCCTTTCATTTGTATTTGTGATTTAACCTATGTGATTCTATAATCTATTCGAATTATTGAATGAAACGGCACTTTTGTACCGTAGCAAATGACACTGCTTATGTGTGAAACCTGTCACATTCTCTGCACAGGGCGGCACAGGCGGTTTTTCGCAAAGATCATGCAAACCAGTGATCATTGTCACCTGTTTTCCTAATTTTTGACCATGCCGGGTATGGACAAATTCGAATATACATAAAAAAGCACAATGTTACTCGTCAAGAGTGCATGAAACAGACATCAAAATCTCCATCCGCATGACACAACGCGCCGGCAACAGGCTGGCTCAACACGTCTGGTGTATTGGTAGTGACAGCAAGCACAATCGCAGGGCCTCTTGAAGGCCCATACCAGTCCCGACTACCTGTTGACGGGGCAGCGCCCCCTGAGAAATGCGGCGCTGCCAGAGCCACCCGCCCGCCTCCAGCGTTGATGAAGGTGGACGGCACGTATCAGCCAAAGCCGTATTTTCGTCATGTTTCACTTTGTTGAGGAGGTTTTGATGTCTCGTCGTCTGCTTTCCCTCGTGCTTCTTCTGGCATTGGTGCTGTCCTTCTCGGCAGGCGTCTATGCCCAGGAAGAAGAACCCGTCCGCATCGGCATCGTCACATCCCTGACCGGCTCCCATGCCCGCTTTGGCGAGGCCCAGCTTCGCGGCTACGAGCTGGCACTTGATGCCATTAACGAAGCCGGGGGCATCCTGGGCCGCCCAGTCGAGCT
>JALSTC010000156.1 GCA_026983935.1 Ardenticatenia bacterium | reverse complement strand
AGAAAAGTGCATATACCGTGAAGGCGGTCAAACGCGGCACACGTCAGCGCCGCCCCGCCCCGCCCTTCACCACCAGCACCCTGCAGCAGGAAGCCTCAAGGCGGCTCAACTTCAACGCCCGGCGGACGATGCGCGTTGCCCAGCAGCTTTACGAAGGCATTGACACCGGTCAGGGGCAGGTCGGCCTGATCACCTATATGCGTACTGACAGCACAGCCGTCGCTGAAAGCGCCCAGCAGGAAGCCCGCAGCCTGATTATCAAGCAGTATGGTGAGGCCTTTGTGCCGGAAAAGCCGCCGACCTACAAGACAAAGGCCAAAGGCGCACAGGAAGCGCACGAAGCCATCCGCCCGACAAGCGTGGAACGCACGCCGCAGCGCCTGAAGGGTTCGCTCACCAGCGAGCAGTACCGGCTTTACAACCTGATCTGGCAGCGCTTCGTCGCCAGTCAGATGGCAAATGCCGTCTATGCCACTCAGCGTGTGGACATCGTCGCCGGGCCGCCGGAGCAGGAAGACAAGCCCTATCTGTTCCGCGTAACCGGCAGCCGTATCAAGTTCCAGGGTTTCCTCAAAGTATACGAAGAAGCCCGCGATGAGGACGCACCGCCAGATGAAAACGTCGAGCGCAACCTGCCCGAACTGGAAACCGGGGAGCTGCTCAAACTGCTCAAGCTGCTGCCAAAACAGCACTTCACCCAGCCGCCGCCCCGCTACACAGAGGCAACACTGGTCAAAGCGCTGGAAGAGAACGGTATCGGACGGCCCAGCACTTACGCGCCCACCGTCGCCGTCATCCAGAACCGGGACTATGTGACTCGCGAAGGGCGTCATCTCGTCCCCACGGAAACCGGGCGGCTGGTCAATGACCTGCTGGTCAAGTTCTTCCCGAATGTCCTGAACATAAACTTCACGGCAGAACTGGAAGCCCGACTGGACAAGATCGCCAGCAATGAACAGGAATGGGTGCCCTTCCTGCGCGAATTCTACGAGCCATTCGCCCGGCAGCTTGCACATGCCAGAGAGCACATGCCCACGCAGCGGCAGGAAGAGCCGATCGGGCGCGACTGCCCCGAATGCGGCAGTCCGTTGATCGTGCGCCATGGGCGCTATGGCAAGTTCATCGGCTGCTCAAACTACCCGGAATGCCGGTACACTGAACCCTGGCTGGAGAAAATCGGCGTCAAATGTCCGAAGTGCGGCGGTGATCTGGTGGAAAAGAAAACGCGCCGGGGCCGGACATTCTACGGCTGCGCCAACTACCCGGAATGTGATTTCACCTCCTGGAAGCGCCCCCTGCCCATGCCATGCCCGGACTGCGGCGGCCTGCTGGTGGAGCAGAACAAAAATCACGCTGTGTGTCTCCAGTGTGATAAACGCTTCCTGCGAAACGAACTGGAAAAATCGGTCACAGAAACAGCCACAGAAACGGATGAGTAAGCCCTCCGTCTGGTGCACAAATGAGAAGGGTTCTGTCAATATGACGGAGCCCTTTTTCTACGCTTGCGCCGTGCAATAATTGGTATATAGTTTCCATTGGCATCATTTGTGTGCCGTTTGCCAGTTCTGTAAAATAGCCCTACTGAAAAACTACCCGGCAGTTCATAAGGCAGCAGCCGAGCAGCACCACCACACGAGAAAGGTCAAGGCCTATGTTATCTACCGAACAATGGAGAGTAACCATCATCAAAGTTCGGCCCAGATTGCTTATGCTTGGAGTTTTCCTTCTGGGACTGGTCATCGGCCTGGTGTGGGCCTATGGCATCGCCCCCACAGTCTGGACTAACGCCGAGCCTGTTCACCTTGACGACAGCTATAAGGCGGAATGGGTCAAGATGGTGGCCGATCAATACGCCTGGACAGCCGATCGCACGCAGGCTGAAAGACTGCTGGCACTGGTCGGCGACGCTGTGGGCATCATTGATAGGCTCACGACCGAGAATGCCGGTGACAGCGCCCTGGTGGGCCGCCTGAATGCCATTCGGCCCTTTGCAGAGGCAGTGGGTGCAGACGCATCCAATCCTGTGCTGGCCAAGACTCAGGTCAGCGGCCTGCAGGCATTAAATCCCGTCATTCTGGTTGTAGTGATTGCCATCGTGGGCGTAATCCTCATCATTTTCTGGGGGATGTATGGACTGGCGCTTCGGATGATTATCGGCGGACTGCTGCCTTCGCGGCGACGCAAGACTGCCGAGACTGACAGCATTAGCTCAACCAGCAGCATTGAAGCCGAGCGCCGCCGCATCCAGGAGGAAGTCGCCCAGCAGCGGGAAGCAGAAGCCGTCAGCCAGCAAAGTGCAGGCCTGCCACCACCAATCGCCCGGTTCATGTCCGCCTATATCGCCGGTGACGATTATTACGATGACTCGTTCAGCATCGAAGATGAATCTGGTGGATTCCTCGGAGAAACAGGGGCCGGTATTTCAGAAACCATTGGTGTGGGACAGCCAAAGAAGGTAACGGCTATCGAGGTCTGGCTGTTCGACAAAAACGACATCCGGACAGTTACCAAGGTACTGATGAGCGAGCATGCCTACAATGATGAAGCACTGCGGGCCAAGCTCGCCCCTAAAGGTGAAGCAGTTCTGGCACAGCCGGGCGCGCAGATCGAGCTGGAGACGCAAACGCTGCGCGTGATCGCCACCATTCGCGACATGGCCTACGGCACAGGCCCACTGCCGCCCAACAGCTATTTCGAGCGCCTGACGCTGGACATCGCCGCCTACACCAAAGAAGGCGCTACATCCGCACCGGGAACCGCAATTGGTGATATGTACGGCGGATCCGGTTCCCTCCCCTCGGCGTAGACAGTACCTGGTAGATGAAAAAACAACGCCCCGTCTTACGGCGGGGCGTTCGCTGTTCTGCCGCTTAAGCCAGGCCAGCAGTTATTGAATGGCTTTGACCACAAATGTCATTCGACCTGCCGGGGCATCAATCGCCACCTTGTCACCCACGCGGCAGCCAAGCAGCGCAGCCCCCAACGGGCTTTTGTGCGAAATCTTACCTTCGCGGGGATTGGCCTCGGCCGCACCAACAATCATGTAGGTCTCCGGCGGCTCTCCATGAGGCTCAACCGTGACCAAAGAACCGACCTGCACCACACCGTTCGGGCCACTGCTCTGATCTTCAATGATCGTCGCCGAGTGCAGCAGATTCTCCAGATAGCGGATGCGCCCTTCCAGAAAGGCCTGCTGCTCTTTAGCATCAATGTAATCCGCATTTTCGGAGAGATCGCCCTGCGCAATGGCGTCCTTGAGCTTTTGGGCCAGGGCTGGCCGCCGGACGTTAATCAATTCATCCAGTTCGCGTCGCAGTTCTTCCGCACCGTCTCTGGTCAGATATCTTTCTTCTGCCATAAGCAACTAACCTTCCATCCAGAAAACCCTAAAATGATTTGGCAAGATTACATCGAAACCGGACGCGGGTCAAGTTGCACAAAATTACACCTATATCGGCGAAACACAGGCTATAATTATGTATTATCCATTCCCGCCTGGCCACAAAAACAGGAAAAAGTCATGCCCAAACCCTACGACTACTACCTGGAAGACACATTGATCGATCAGGAAACGCTGCAGCAGCGCATCGCTGAGCTTGGAACGCAGATCTCCGCGGACTATGCGAACACAGAAGACCTGCTGCTGATCTGCGTACTCAAGGGCGGGATGATGTTCCTCTCTGACCTGATGCGGCACAT
Source organism: Ardenticatenia bacterium (assembly GCA_026983935.1). Classification (GTDB taxonomy): domain Bacteria; phylum Chloroflexota; class Anaerolineae; order Aggregatilineales; family Ch27; genus JALSTC01. The sequence goes on along the minus strand of JALSTC010000156.1, from coordinate 637 downwards.
CACCGTCCCCCATCACATAGACTTTATGGCCGTCTCCAGTTACGGCACAAATGCCCGGCAGTCCACAGGTGCTGTGCGTATCGAGATGGACCTGCACACCGACATTGCCGGTCGCAATCTCCTGATCGTGGAAGACATCATTGACAGTGGACACACGTTGAATTATATCATCCGCACGCTGCAAGCCCGTCAACCCGCCAGCATGAAAATCTGCACGCTGCTGAGCAAACCGGAACGCCGCGAAGTAGATATCAACGTGGATTACATCGGCTTTGAGATTGCCAACAAGTTCGTATTTGGCTACGGACTGGACCTGGACGAATACTATCGGAATCTGCCATTCATCGGTGTGGTGCGCCCCGGTGCTTATGCCGTTCCGGATGAGACATGAGCGACAGGCTCCAGCCACATCCCGCGCCGCGCCCGCTGAGTTGGACGCCCCTCGTTTATACGCTGCAGGACATACTGACAACATCGACACAGGAGATTTATCTTGTCGGGGGTGTGGTGCGTGACGCTTTCTGGGGACTGCCTGCCCATGATATTGATCTGGCAGTTCCGGGGAATGCGTTCGCCATCGCCCGTGCCATTGCCGATCGGCTTGGCGGCGCATTTTACAGGCTCGATCCACAGCGTG
>JALSTC010000155.1 GCA_026983935.1 Ardenticatenia bacterium | reverse complement strand
AGCCCGGCAGGTAAAGCTGGAAGATCACGGCCAGCACCAGCGCTGCCCCACTGCCGTACAGCGGCCCCATGTGCAGGAAAGTTGCCAGCAGCGAGAAGATTACCGCAGCCAGCAGATACCTGTTGATCTGGTTGCTTTTCAGACCAGTTGCCCACATCTTGCGTTTATTTCGCGCCTTCTAGCTGAGCGGTGGCCAGTGCTTCCTTTACAAGGTGCACCAGCGGCTTGTGAAGCACACCGTTAGAAAACAGAATCTCCGGACGGCCCAGATGCCATTCGCCGCCGTCCGGCAGTGACCGAATGCCTCCTGCTTCCGCCACCATCAGTGATCCCGCCGCACAGTCCCAGGGCTTCAGCGTCAGATGCACATAGGCCTCCGTCCAGCCAGCCGCCACGTAAGCCTGCGCCAGTGCCGCCGAACCTGAGGATCGCACGGTGCGGCAGCTTTTCGCCAGCGCGTTGAAGATCGCCAGCCCTTTACGCCGATCTTCGCGCCCACGCCCCAGCCCGCATTCGACCACTGCCTCGGCCAGGTCCGCACGAGGACTGACGCGAATCGGTTCGCCGTTAAGCTGTGCCCCTTCGCCGCGGGTGGCGGTGAACAGGTGATTGCGCACCGGATCGTAGATCGCGCCGGAAAGCACTTCCGGCCCGTCCAGCACCGCCACCGTGACGCAGTAATGCGGGATTCCCCGGCTGAAGTTGGTCGTGCCATCCAGCGGATCAACCAGCCACCAGTAGCCGGGGGGCACATCCCAATGGGCGAGATCATAGCGAGTATCGTTCTCTTCGCTGACGACCGGATGGTCAGGGTAGTATTTGTGGATGGCCGCGATGATAGCTTCCTGCGCCGCGAAATCGGCGTCGGTCACATCATCACGAAAGCCTTTGCTGGTGATCTCACGTGGGTTATTGTATACGGCATGAATGGCTTCTGCGCCGCGCAGGGTGGCGTCAATCACAAGTTGTGGCAGAGGATAGGTCATAGAAGTCTCGTTTTCGCTTTCTGTCAGGCATACAAAAGGGGGCGTCTGTCAGAACACCCCCACCAATATAACCAACTGCCAGCCGGGCGGCTATCCTTTCAGCCCGGTGGTGGCGATCCCTTCGGTGAACTGCTTCTGCGTGAAGAAGTAGACGATCAGCACCGGCACAAGGGAGATCACCGCCCCGGCCATCATCAGGTTCAATTCCACGTTGACATCCTGCTGGAAGGCGTACAGGCCGTATGAAATAGGCCGCCATTCCGCCGCCTGGGTCACCAGGATCGGCCAGTCCAGCGCATTCCATGCCCCCAGGAAGGTGAACAGTACGATGGTCACGATGGCCGCACGCGAGATCGGCACGACCACCTGAAACAGGAAGCGGGTGTGTCCGGCCCCGTCAATCCGCGCCGCGTCGTACAGCTCGCCGGGAATCTGGCGGAAGAACTGGCGCAGGAGGAAAATACCAAAAGTGCTGGCCAGGAAGGGAATAGTCAGCCCGAACCAGCCGTCAATCCAGCGCAGGCCCAGCGTTTTGGCCAGGTCGGTCAGCCCCACACTGGCATAGAAATTGTTGAACGCCTCGTTCAGCCCGACGACGGTCAGGTAGTTGGGGATGAGCAGAATGGTAGCCGGGATGAACAGCGTCATCAGAAACATGCCAAACAGCACTTCCCGTCCGGGGAACTCCATCCGGGCGAAGGCATAGGCGGCCAGAATGGAGAACAGTGTCTGGCCGAGCACGGTCAGCAGAGTCATGATCACGCTGTTGAAGAAATAGCGCCCGAAGTTGGCCCTGTCCCAGGCGGTGATGTAATTCACCACGCCGCCGCGCAGCACCGTGTTGCCGATTCGCCAGTAAGCATCGCGGTCATCGGCATACTCGCGAGCGGTCAGCTCCATTTCGTCCGTGCCGATGGAATCCGTTTCCTTCACGAAGCTGGGAATTTGCTCACTGAGCGGTGTATCCAGCTCTTCGTCGGAATAGCTGAAGACTTCCAGAAATGCCTGGTTGGTGACCAACTGACCGGCCTGCGTTTCTCCCAATGACATCAGGGAGACGCTGAGCATCCACAGGAACGGCAGGACGCTGACGAACGCGCCCGCAGTCATGATCAGGTAAGCGAAGATGCGAAAAATATCCAGGCGCAGGGGCGGCCTTTGCGGCGCAATGCCGACACGTGCCCGGCTTTGCTTTGATACGTCGGAGACGGGAGTTTGCGCAATCTCAGCCATAGAATACTCGCCCCTTCGACAGCTCATTCTGAACAAGGGTCAGGATCAGAATGATTCCGAACAATACAAACGCCATTGCAGACGCATATCCCCACTGATTAAACTGCCAGAACTGCACAAAAATGTGCACGCTGGCCGTGTCCGCCGTACCGCGTGCCGCCGGTCTGCGCAGCACGTAGATGTGGCTGAAGGCCCGGAACACACCGGTGATGCTCAGCACGGTCAGGAAAAATGTTGTGGGTGAGAGCAGCGGGAACGTGATCTTGCGGAAAGCGGCCCAGCGCCCGGCTCCGTCCACCTTGGCCGCTTCATACAATTCGTGCGGAATCGCGCCAAGCCCGGCCAGGAAGATCACCGCGTTGTAGCCGCTGAAGACCCAGATGTTATAGATGATGATGGACACCAGCGCCAGACTTGGCCCCACCAGAAACGCGGGCAGGACGACATCCGGCCCGGCGATCATCTCCGCCAGAATCTGGAATATGCCTTTTGATTCGAACAGCCAGCTTTGTGCCGGAATGCCGACCAGCCCCAGAATCTGATTAGCCAGTGCATAGGGGCGCGAGGAGAAAATGATCCCGAAGACGGTAGCCGTCGCCACTGTCGGCGCGATGTATGGCATGAAATAGATCACGCGGTACAGGGATTTGCCCAACCCGATTTCGTAGAACATGATATAGGCCAGGAACATGCCCAGCGCAAGCTGCACAGGCACGGTCCCCAGGGCGTAGGATGTGGTGATCAGCAGGGCCTGATAGTAATCGGTGTCGCCAACGGCCATTGCCTGTGGCAGCTCGGCGATCAACAGCCAGCCGCCCACTGCCGTCAGGATCGAGAGCATGATGAAGGTCATCATCGTTCGCCCACTCTCGCTGTTGGCCGCCTGCTTCCAGATGCGGTAGGCGGCGAACATGAGAAGGAAGCCCAGCGAGACAGAGATGACCTGCGGCCAGCTCAGGAGGATGTTGGCCAGTTCCGTGCCGCTGAGCGAGCCATAGGCGCGGCGAAAGTCGTTGCGCTCCAGGCCGGTGATGGCCTGCCCGACTTCGCTGACGGCGTTGCGATCAAAGTCGCGCACGGCAGCGGCAGCCGCCTGATCAAACTGCATGGCGGAGATCAGGTACACCACCAGGAAGAAGACTGCGATCCCCAGGATGATGATAACCGCCTGCAGGGCGCTGCGCAGCCTGTCGTATTCGTAGTCGTCCGGCAGGCGTTTGCGCCACCAGTTGAGGATATAAATTCCGATGATTGCCAGCACAGCGGACCCCGCGCCCAGCATTTGCTGTGACAGCGGCGGCAGGTAGAGGTCGGGGGCCATCTCGCGAGTGATGGCGAATGGAATGGCCGAGTCGTTGAGCAGTTCGGCGATGGTGAAGACAAACAGACCCACGGAAAGCAGCCACAACAGATTCAACTGCCAGGTGTTCAGGTCCAGACGACCAACGTGATCGTAGCGACGGGAGGCGCCCCAGTAGATGCCCAGGCCGATCAGAAACAGGACCAGCCCCGGCAGCGATAGGCTGTTGTTTTGTGAGGCAAAGCCCAGCCCCAGACCGATTGTGCCGACCGCCGTGATGAATCCCGGTACCAGAAAGGCGTAGAAGCTGGCGTTGTACTCACCCGCATCGGCCAGTGCTCTTTTGAGGGCGCGGTATCCCCCGTAGGCAAACAGGATGGATAAGAAAAAGGCCAACACGTAAGCCGCGTTGCCCAGTGCCCGCACATACTGATTCAGCCCCAGGAAGGTATGTGTTCTGGCCCGCCACTGATGCAGGCTGACGAAAAAGCCGAATACCACCGGCCAGATGCCGAAGACAAACGTCACTATGGTTGCAGGGGCGACGAAAAGGATCGCCAGCAGGGCTTCCTGACGACGGCGTCGGCGCTTTCCTGCTTCCAGTTCACGCTCTGAGACTCTCTGGACTGTTGCTGTCGTTGTCATGCCCGTCTCCCCGAAACAGATTGGTTGTCTGCCATCTTCACAATTGTATAAGGGAATTGGTCAGTAGACCAGCCAAACCGTTTCGTTAAGTGTGCCCGATATTGACACAGTAGAACCTGTAGCCGGTGTGCAGTGAACTACACGGAGGGCAGCGGGCTTTTCATCCATCGAGGAAGCGC
>JALSTC010000154.1 GCA_026983935.1 Ardenticatenia bacterium | reverse complement strand
TCACGATCGGGGTGGATGCCGTGAGCGGGTCTTCGCGCAGATGCTCAATGACTTCCCAGCCATTCATTCCCGGCATGAGGATATCAGTGGTGATCACATCAGGCTGAAGCTCGCGGGCAAGCCGGAGGCCGGTTTTCCCATCGCTGGCCTGCGAGACGCGGTAGCCCGCTTCCTGCAGATACGTACTCAGGATATCGGCGGCTTCCTGGCTGTCGTCAATGACCAGAATGTGTGCGCCTTTTCCCGGCCGTGCCGGCACTGCTGCGCCGGCAGCGTCCGCCGCTGCCGTCTGGCTGGCAGGCAGTGCCACAAAGAAGGTGCTGCCTTTGCCGACATCGCTCTGCAGCCAGATGTGCCCGCCATGCATTTCTACCAGACGTTTGGTGATGGCCAGCCCCAGGCCGGTGCCAGAGAATTGGCGTGTGCTGGTGTCGTCCACCTGCTGGAACTCGTCAAAAATGCTGGCATGGTGCTCCGGGGCGATGCCAATGCCGGTATCGCTGACACTGATCAGCACCCATTGGCCGTCGCTGAGCCAGCCCTGTGTCGGCAGATCGAACTGGGCGCTTCGCCCGTTCATGACGTCCACATTGTGGATGCGCAGGGCGACCGTGCCTTCCGGCGTGAACTTGACGGCATTGCTCAGCAGATTGGTGAGCACCTGACGGATGCGCAGCGGATCGGCAAAGATCGGGCGGGCGTCCGGGGCGATTTCTGTGGCCAGAGACAGTCCTTTTTCCTGAGCCTGCGGCTCTACGGAGACAAGCACTTCGTTGAGCAGCGATTGAAATGTGACATGCTCCGGGGTCAACTCAAGATGCCCGGCCTCGATCTTGCTCAGGTCGAGAATGTCATTGATCAGGGCCAGCAGATTGTGCCCATTGCGGAGAATTTTCCGCAGGCGGTCAGCTTGTTTTTCATTGAGTGAGCCGTAAAGCCCCTGAAGAAGAAGCTCGCTGTAACCGACAATGGAATTGAGCGGCGTGCGCAGCTCATGGCTCATCTTTGCCAGGAACTCGCTCTTGTACTGGCTGGCGGTGCGCAGCTCCTCGTTCAGCTCTTCGGTGCGCGTTTTTTCCGCGGCCAGCGCGTCCACTGTGCGCCGCAGGTCCTGATTGGCGATGCGCAGTTTCTCATTCATTTCGCGCAGTGGATTGAAGACCTGCTGGTTGATGATCGTATAGCCGATGAGCACAGCCGCGATGGTGATCAGTGAAGAGTCGAAGGGGATGCGATTCAGTGGTTCGATGAAATCGCCAACGTAGGCGGCCAGCAGCAGCAGGGTTGGAATCTGCAGGGCACGGCTGCGCGGCGTGTCGGTGGTTCTCAGCGCGACATAAGCGATCACCACGAAAAACGCCGCAAATGCCAGTGCAGCATAGCCCGGTGGCAGAATAACGAAGCTGGCCAGAATGGCGTTAAAGCGGACATTCGCTGCCAGCTCGCTGCTGTCGAACTGCACAAGCACGCCGGCCCATATCAACACGATGATCAGCGCGATGCCGATGATGGCAATGGCAGACAGAATCCTGTACAGGCGCGTCCGCAGGTTGCAGAAGCTGATGATGGCCAGGTAATAAGCGATCGGAGTCAGCCCCAGACCGGAGAGATAAAAGTAGAATGCCTGGGTCCGACTCAGGAAGGGATTCAATGCCGGGAAGCGCAGCGCCAGTGAAGAGTAAGCCCACATTGCCAGCATGCTCAAGAAAACAGCAAAGTACCAGTTGGCATTTTCCCGGCGAGGCTGAACGATGACGCCGAACATCAGCCCTATGGCCGTGCTCATCGTGAGGATGTTGCCCGTAATGGTGATAAAGTCTTGAAATAAACTCAGATCCATGATCCACCGTTCCTGGCTGTGATGCACTGCCGCGAATCGATGAGAGCAGTTTCAATTTATGTGATGACCGGCAGCCAGAAAGTAAATGTGCTCCCCTGGCCCGGTGTGCTGGTCAGCGTGATATCGCCATCCATCAATGCCAGCAGTTTCCTGGTAATGGCCAGCCCCAGCCCTGTGCCTCCATATTCACGGGTCGTGGTGCCGTCCACCTGGCGAAATTCATCAAAGATGATCTGGTGATTTTCCGGCGCGATCCCGATGCCGGTATCCGTCACCGAGCACCAGACACGGTGAGGAAGGTAGGCAGCATCAACCCCCATACGGATGGTGATTCCACCCTGGTGGGTGAATTTTATCGCGTTGCTCAGCAGATTGTTGATGATCTGGCGCAGCCGGAGCGGATCGGCATACACCTGCGGCAGTTGTTCCGGGATATGCACCTCAAGGGACAGCCCTTTTGCCGCGACCTGAGGCTCAATGACATCCAGTGCTGCCATCAGTTCGTCTGCCATGCTGACAAGATGGAAGTCGAGTTCCAGCTTACCGGCCTCGATCTTGGAGAGGTCGAGCAAATCGTCAATCAGCGCCAGCAGGTTGCGACCATTGCGCAGGATGCGCTCGATGCGATTGGCCTGTTTTTCATCGAGTTCACCGTAAATGCCGCTCAGCAGAGTTTCCGAGAAGCCGATGATAGAATTCATCGGCGTGCGCAACTCATGGCTGACCCGCGCCAGGAATTCGCTCTTCAGCCGGTTGGCTTCTGCGAGTTCGGCGGCACGCTGTTCCAGTTCCTCAATCAGGCGAACATTTTCGATGGCGATCCCGGCCTGCTGCGCCAGACCCTCAACAACCTGGATGTTTTGTGGGTTGATGGCATCTGCAGGCCCGGCGACCACCACTTCGATGATCCCGGTGGGCACGGCACGCTGTAAGATGGGCGTGAGCAGGTGCGTGGACTGCTCTGACGGGCACAATGCAGCCATTTCTGCCACGGCGGGGTCATCGGCATCGCCGGATTGGACGAGCAGGGTTCGCGGCTGGCCGAAGGCCGTCCATGCAGCCGGGTAATGCCTCAGAGAACGATTCAGGTTTTCGGATAGAAAATCCACCGGCTTACTGCCCTGCGCATGGTGAACGGCCTTCAGGCGAGGGAAATCGCCTTCCAGCATCACGACGGCGGCATGTTCGGCCTCAAGAGCCACCGCGGCAGCTTCGGCTACCTGTGACAGCAGTTCATCCATGACAATCGCCCGGCTGAAAGCTACCGTCGCTTCTCGCAGGAAGTGCTGATCGCGGGCCTGGCGCTGTGTCTGGTGGTAAAGACGGGTGTTTTCAATGGCGGTGGCGATCTGCGCGGCCAGTGTTTGCATGGCAGCCTGATCGGCAGGGCGAAAGTAGCTGACGTGGCTGCTGCCAACCGCCACGGTGCCCAGAATACGGCTTCCACTGCGCAGTGGTACGACGATGCAGGAGGCCGCGTAGGGCAGGGCGGGCTGTTCCTGATAATCCGCGCTTTCCTCAACATCAGGGATGTGCTGTGTCTCCCCGCTGCGGATGGCACGGCCAATTACACCGACCGAGGCCGGGAATTGAGCGCCAGGTTCCGGCAGCATGTCCGGTTGATCTGCCGCCCCCCCGGCGAAGTGAATGACTTCCCCATGATCATCTGTCAGGAATATGGAGACCATCTCATAGTGCAGCAAATCGTGAATCTGCTGTGCTGCGCCGCGCAACATGGCGTGCAGGTCCTGCGTGAAATTGAGCGTCCGGCCAATGTCATTGATCAGCGACATCAGATCGGCCCGTTTTCGCTCGGCGTTGAGCACCTGCGCACTTTCCATGCTTATGGCGATCTGGCTGGCAATGGCCTGCACGCGCACCAGATCGTTTTCGTTGATACCGCCGTTCTGCTTGTTCAGCAGTACAAACACCCCCAGCGTGCGGCTGCGTGCGTTCAGCGGCTGGATGATGATGTTGTGAAGCTGCTCGGTCGGGATGGCGAGCGCTTCCAGGAGCGGGTCTTCGACCTCATTGGCATCATTGCTGCAAAAAGGCTGCCCGGTGTGGTAGGCATATGTAATGCGCCCCTGTCCGTCCAGGGGCCATGCCGGGTAACTGCGGTTTCTGGCGCTGCCCCACAGTGATGGCTGATGGATTGTCAGCGCCCGGCCTGTTTTGTCAGGTATGACGATCATGGCGGCCTCAACCGGCAGCAGCCGGACGGTTTCTGCCAGTACGCTGGCCAGCATGTCGTCCATATCCAGCGTGGCGCTGGTCAGCACAGCAATGCGCTGCAGGACTTCGTTTTCCTGCAGCCGTTCCTGGTGTTCCTGCAACAGATGCTCGCGCTCGGCCAGTATTTGCTGCTGCTGATCACGCAGCTCATCACAACGCCGCGTCATCTCAATAGTCAGCGCGGCCTGATCGGCTAGCGCGTTCAGGATTTGCAGGTGATTTTCTTTGAATGTGCCGGTGCGCGAGTGCCAGACGCTGAACACGCCCAGCAGATTGCCTTCCCCGAAA
>JALSTC010000153.1 GCA_026983935.1 Ardenticatenia bacterium | reverse complement strand
TTCATCGTGGCGGATGCCCTCCATCCCCCCTTCCCTCCGGCCAGCTTTGACGCCGTTTTTTGCAGCGCGCTTTCGCTCTTCAACGTGGCCGATCTGCAGGACGCCCTGCCCGCCGCCCGGACGCTGGCCGCTCTGATTCGCCCCGGCGGGCTGTTCATCTACCTCGGCGGCAGCGCCCTCCGCCCCGATCGTGTGCCATCGCCCACCTGGTACTCCCACACACTGCCACAGTTCCGCGCCTTTCTCGCCGGGGTCGGGCAGCCGCTGCTGCTGCGGGCCACGGCCTACCGGCTGGTCGCCTGGCTGGGGCCGCTGGCCTTCAGCCCGCCGTTCACCGCCGCAGGACGCGCCTGGGTGCGGCTCTCTGGCCGCAGGGGGCCGGTGCTGGGCGCTGCGCGCGTGGTATAATGCCCGGCTGTGATCAGGGGGGCTGTTGCATGAAACAACCGGATGGAGAAAAAAGACCATGACCGCGATCCGCCGTTTGCTCCCGCTGATACTGGCAGCCCTGATGATCACTGGCTACAGCCTGCTCTACCTGCCCGTACAGGGCAGCAGCCCGGCAGTGGCACAGATCACCGCCACAGGCACGCCGCCGCCCGTGCCCACTCTTGACCTGAGCGGCATGTTAGGCCCGTACATCTTCCCGGAAGGCATCAATCCGCTGACCGGCCTCCCGGTAGATGATCCGGCGCTGCTGGACTGGCGTCCTGTGGCCGTCAAAATCTCCAATGCGCCGCCGCTGGTTCGCCCGCAGGCGGGCATCGGCCAGGCGGATGTGGTCTTCGAGCACTACGCCGAGGGCGGCCTGACGCGCTTCACCGCGGTTTTCCTCAGCCAGCTTCCCCGCCGTGTCGGGTCGGTGCGCAGCGCGCGCCTGATCGACGTGGAAATCCCGGAGATGTTCGAAAGCTATCTGGTGTATGCCGGTTCCAGCCAGGGCGTGCGCGAACGCATTGAAGCGACCGGCTTCGCCGATCGTGCTTTCTACGGCGTGGAAACCGGCCCGCCCGCCTACTACCGCGACCCGGAAATTCCTATACCGCATAATCTCTTCGCCGATCTGGTCGCCGTGCATGAACTGGCTGCGCAGCGCGGGGTCGCCACACCCCCACCGCAAGAGTACAGCGCTCTGGCCTTTGCCGAAGACCCACCGCCCGGCGGCAGTCCGGCGGCAGCCATTGATCTGCGCTACGACGCTTCCGGCGTGTTCTACCGCTATGATGCGGAAAGCGGCCTGTATCTGCGCTGGAGCGATGGCCAGCCGCACTTTGACGCCAACACCGACAGGCAGGTCACGGCGGCAAACGTCGTCATCCTGTATGCCGTGCACGTCGAAGATGAAAGCATCATCGAGAGCCAGTGGGAGGGCAGCGTCAGCTACTCGATCGAGATTCAGCTCTGGGGGGAAGGTCCGGCGGTCTTCTTCCGTGACGGGAAGCGCTACGACGGCACATGGGAACGCGCCGACCGGCATGAGATGTTTGTGCTGCGTGACGCCAACGGCGACGTGATGCGCCTCAAGCCCGGCGTGACCTTCTTCCAGCTTGTGCCGCTGGATTTTGACGCGCTGACGGTGGAGTGATCACCGCCGCCACAGCCGCCGCAGAAAATCCACGATCTCCGGGCCGTATGCACCCAATGCGCTCAGAACCGCCAGATTGACGAACAGCCACAGGTCGGCGTCACTGCGCAGGAAAATGATCGCGTCGGTGACGCCCTGCTGATTCAGCCGCCAGGCGATGAACAGCGATCCGAAGACCGTCAGCGCCGCCGAGATCAGACGTGCCCACAGGGGCCAGCGGAACGTGGAAGCCACCGCCGCGCCCAGCGCCAGTCCCAGCCCACCAAGCAGCACAACTTCCAGCTTTGGATCGGTGAACTGCAAAGCCAATACCTGGAAATTGAGATAGGCCACCATGCCGACCAGAGTCCCCAGCACAAGGCCCAGCAGCAGACGCGACCACCAGCGCCAGAGCGTCGCGCCATCTTCCCGGCGGGCGATGCTGCCCGCCAGCCGCAGCGGCAGCGCCGCCGCCAGCGTCAGGCCCAACCCGGCCACCAGCCCGAACGTCTGGCCGTTGCCGACCACGCGGTAGAGATGGGCAAGCTGGAAAATCGAAGCGGTCGGGAACATGGCATTCACATACATTGCCAGCCCCACACCCGGGCCCAGCAAGGCGGTGAAGAAGCGCAGCCCCAGCCGCCCGATATCCATGGAGAGATAGTGCACGGTCAGGCGGGAGAAGGCCCGTGCCCGCAGGCGGAACGGTACTTCCGGCGGCAGTGTATCAGCTTCATCGCGAATCCAGGTCAGCGCTGCCCGTGCCTGTGCCGGATGCTCCGCTTCATGGGCGGCAATATAGGACACTGCCGCCGTTGAGCGCAGGCGACCGATGGCCCGCGCCGCCATCTCCGCCACGGACGGCGCATCGTCACGGAGCGCCTGTTCGGCCAGCAGCAGGTCTGTGTCCATCGTGTAGGCCACAGGCCGCCAGGATGCGGGCCGCTCGCCGCGCCGGGCCAGCAGCTCGACAATGGCCCGCCGCACTTCAACGCTGGTCTCGCTGTGCAGCAGCCGCCCGACCGTCACAGCCACGCTGGTCGTCTCGCCGTCCGGCACATCCTGCAGCAGCCGCACGGCCCGCGCCCGCGCTTCCGCCAGGTCGCTGCGCAGGGCATGCAGGAAGATGATGCGCCGTGTATCTATGCCGGTGACCTGCGGCAGCCAGAATGCCAGCTCGTAATTGTGCTCGATCGCGCCGCGCAGCATGGCCTCGCGCCCGGAATCATCAATTTCCAGGTTATAGGCTTCCGGCTGGCTGTAATAGGCATGAATGTTGGCAAAGTGCGTCGCCCCGGTCAGAAAGCGGCCCTGCCCCCGCGCCCAGGCCCGCACCATGCGCCGATACTGCCGCTGTGCCTCCTCCACCCCGGAGACCTCCTCCAGCGGCTCTTCCACACCCACAGTTTCCACGCCTTCACCTTCGCCCACGCCGGCGGCCTGACGGGCGGCCTGGGCCAGAAGCTGGCGGGCGATCTCCTCTGAGTCCACATCGATCGTATCGAGCAGGTCCTCGCTACTGACGCCCGGCATGGTGACGATCAGGTCTTCGCCGATGGTCTGCTCGGTCTGCACATCATAAGGCACAGGCTCCTGCTCCGGCAGCGGCTCCCCGGTAGGCAGGCGCTCCCCTGCTGCCCAGGTCTGCCCCTGCAGGGCAATGGCAATCTCGGACATCAGCATGGTCGCGCTGTCAAAGCGGGCGGCTACATCCATCGCCGTCGCGATGCGCAGCACGGTGACGATCTGCTCCGGCAGATCGGGGCGGTACTTGCGCGGATCGGGCAGTTCCTCGCCCTGCTGCACCTGACGCAGGCAGAGCGCCGCTTCGCCTTCGAAAGGGAATTCACCGGTAAGCATCTGAAAGAGGGTGATGGCGAAAGCGTAGATATCCGCCCGGTGATCCACCGGATCGCCAAACACCTGCTCCGGCGGCATATAGAGCAGTGTGCCGGAACTGACGTTTTCCTCGCCACCCTTGCCGGCGACCGCCGCCAGGCCGAAGTCGGCCAGGTACGGCGTGCCAAAGCGATCCAGCAGCACATTGGCCGGTTTCAGGTCACGGTGGACGATATTCTCGGCATGAGCGCGTTCCAGGGCACGCGCCACCGCCTCGCCAATACGGATGGTTTCCTCATCCGGCAGCGCGCCATCATTGATCAGGCGGTCCATCAACGAACCGCCCGCCACATAGCGCATGACGATGTAAAGCTGCCGCTGAAATTCGCCGAAGTCGTAGATCGGCAGAATGTTGGAGTGCTCCAGCGCGGCAATCGTCCGCGCCTCATGCTCGAACTGCTCCCGCGACTGTTCATCGGAGAGATCGGCGGCGATGGTCTTGATGGCCACGGTGCGGTACAGGCGCTCATCCCGCGCCGACCACACATCGGCCATACCACCGCGCCCGATATGTTCCACTATCGTATAGGGGCCTATCTGCTCGCCAACCTGCATTTATGACCCACCCCTGCACTCAAGATTTCACTATCAGTATACAACAGACTCAATTTTGTGCTTTCCGGGTACGCGGGTCGGCCAGGTCACGCAGGCCGTCGCCGATGAAATTGAAGGCCATCACGACAGTGAAAATCGCGATACCCGGAAAAGCACTGAGCCACCACTGATCAAAGTAATCAATGCCATCGGCCACCATCCGCCCCCACTCCGGCGCGGACGGCTCCGGGCCAAGACCGAGGAAGCTCAACCCGGCGAAGATCAGAATGGCATTGCCGATGTCCAGCGTCGCCATGACTACAGCCGGGGCCACACAGTTCGGCAAAATCGTGCGCAGCAGAATATAGC
>JALSTC010000152.1 GCA_026983935.1 Ardenticatenia bacterium | reverse complement strand
CTGCTGATCAATCCGGACGATCCCGATGCCATCGCGGAGGGGCTGCGTCGCCTGCTGACCGATTCCGGCCTGCGTGAGCGGCTTCGCACTACCGGACTGGCGCGAGCCGGGCAGTTCACCTGGAAGCGTACAGCCTCCATCGTGCACCGTGTCTATCAGCAAATTGCACCGTAACCGGGGAGTAACCGATTTGCGCATCCTGTTTCTGACCTCCGAACTGCCTTACCCCCCTTACTCAGGCGCACCGCTGCGCAACTACGGCCTTATCGAGGGGGTGAGCGGTCAGGGATATGACATCTGGCTGCTTTCCTTCGCTGCACCTTATCCCGTGCCGATCGAACAAACGCCGCTCCAGCGCCACTGCGCCCATATAGCAACCATTCCCAGACCCCAGCGTTCCATCCCGGCACGGCTGCGAGACCTGCTGTTGACCCGCCGCGCCGACATTGAGCGACGCTACTATTCCGCCGCCTACGCCCGAAAACTACATGACTGGCTGACAGCCCATGACTTCGATCTGATTCAGATCGAAAATCTGGAAATGACGGCCTACCTGCCTTTGATCAAGAAACTTCAGCCTGATGTACCGGTCGTCTATGACGCCCACAACGCGGAATATGCATTGCAGCAGCGCATCTATGAAACCGAGCGCGGGTCACTGATGCAGCTCCCCGGCGCGTTGTATTCTTATATCCAGATCGGGCGCATCCGCGATCTGGAGAGCCGTGTCTGCCAGACGGTAGACCACGTCATCGCCGTTTCTGAGGCCGACGCTGAATTGCTTGGCCAGTTGTGCGCACACACCCCGATCACCGTGATCCCCAACGGCGTCTCAACGGCACTTTACGAAACGCCTGCTGAGCCTGTGGACCTGGAAGATACGGCCCTGGTCTTCACCGGGAAAATGGACTACCGTCCCAACGTAGACGCCGCGCTCTGGTTTGCAGAAGCCGTCCTGCCCCTGATACGGCAAGAGATTCCGGACGCACACTTCTACATCGTGGGGCAGTCGCCTCATACACGCCTGGACGTGCTTCGCGGGCAGCCCGGAATCACGCTCACCGGTTTTGTCCCCACGGTCATCCCCTATCTGCAGGCAACCAGTGTATTTGTAGTGCCGCTGCGCATGGGAAGCGGTACGCGGCTCAAAGTGCTGGAGGCAATGGCAGCCGCCTGCCCCATCGTGTCTACCCGCGTCGGTGCGCAGGGGCTGCACGTCACCGACGGCCAGGAATTGATGCTGGCCGATTCGGCGCAGGACTTCGCCAGGGCAGTCATCCATTTGCAGCAGGATCGAGAAAGCGCCGCTGCGCTGGGTCAGCGTGCCCACCAGTTCGTCCGCGCCAATTATGACTGGTCGGTGCTCCTGCCGCGGCTGCTGGTGGTATATAAGGAGTTAGGCGTTGCCCGGACGAATTGATCTGGCACGGCGTAACCAGGCACTCGCTGCCAGAATCCACGCTCGTACGACCAGACAACGTGCCCGCAGTGTGCTGCTGCAGATGATCGCCCACCTGCCATTTCCCACCGCAGCAGACGACGATCAGACGATTCTGCTGATCCGGCCCGACCATCTGGGCGATGTGCTGCTGACCACACCCGCCATTCAGGCACTGGCACGCGCCGTGCCGCACGCCCGGCTGGTGGCGCTGGTCGGCCCCTGGTCAGCAGAGGTAATCAGCGCCTACCCGGAAATTGACCTGACGCTCACACTGCCTTTTCCCGGCTTCACGCGCACATCGCGCACGGCATCGCCCAGGCCATACTGGCAGGCATGGCGGTGGGCGCAGAAGCTCCGCCATCTAAAGGCAAAGAGCGCGATCATCTTCCGCCCCGACCACTGGTGGGGCGCTATGCTTGCAGCAATGGCGGGCATCCCGCAGCGCATCGGCTTCGACCTGCCGGATGTCGCCCCTTTCCTGAGTCAGGCAATCCCCTTCAAAAAAGGGCACGCCGTTGAACTCGGCATGAGCCTGGTCAGTCCGTGGGTGGAGACACCGCCGCGTGAAGCGATTCGCCTGCATTTTCCGGTGGTTGAAGAAGACCGGCAGTACATCCAGGAGCGCCTGCGCGAATGGAACTTCCCGGACGGAGCACCGCGTGTGATCATTCACCCCGGCGCTGGTTCACCCATCAAGCAGTGGTCACCCGCATACTGGGCGCACGTGGCCGATCGTCTGGTCGGGGAATGGGGCGCGCCGATCATCTTCACCGGCAGCGACCGTGAACTGCGCACGATCAGGAACATCACTCATCGGATGGCCGCCCCGGCGATCATCCTGGCAGGCGAAACCAGCGTATCACAGCTTGCGGCGCTGTACGACGGTGCACGTGTGGTCATAGGGCCAGACAGCGGCCCGCTGCATCTGGCGGTTGCCGCAGGAACGCCCACCGTCCATCTGTACGGCCCCGCCGACCCGGCGGAATTTGGCCCCTGGGGCAGCCCGGAGCGCCATGCTGTTTTGACCAGCGACATCGCCTGCCGCCCCTGCCGTGTGCTGGACTGGAACAGCGACGACCCGGCGAATCATCCATGTGTGCGGGACATCGCCCCGGACGATGTCATCGCCGCCGCGCTGCACGTTACACAGCAAAACAGCCAGCATGATGATACAATGACCGGGCAAACTACTTAAGCGTGCATTTGATCTGAGAAAGTGATGATGCGATGGCTCAACCGTTAACACTGCCCCCCGGCGAACGCTTCCACCTCAAAGACTTTGACCCCGATTTCACCGGCCCCTACCACAAGAAAAAAGAAGCCCGCGAAAAGACGTGGGCCAATCTTGAGCGGCTCAATGCCCTGCAGGAAATGCTCTACGCGCAGGGCAAGCATGCCCTGTTGATCGTCCTGCAGGCGATGGACGCCGGGGGTAAAGATGGCACGATCAAGCACGTCATGGGCGCATTCAACCCGCAAGGCGTGCAGGTAACCCCGTTCAAAGTACCCACAGAAGAAGAGTTGGCCCACGACTTTCTCTGGCGCGTCCACAAGGCCGTGCCCCGGCGAGGGATGATCGGCATCTTCAACCGATCGCACTATGAGGATGTGCTGGTCGTGCGAGTGCGCAGCCTTGTGCCCAAAGCGGTCTGGCGGAAGCGCTACACCCAGATCAACAACTTCGAGCGGCTGCTCGCTGACAACGGCGTGACCATCGTCAAATTCTTCCTCTACATCAGCAAAGAAGAGCAGGCCGAACGACTGCGCGAGCGCCAGGAGACACCGGAAAAACAGTGGAAATTCAACCCCGGCGACCTGGACGATCGGGTACTGTGGGATGATTACATGGACGCTTTTGAGGATGCACTGAGCAAATGCAACACCAGGCATGCGCCCTGGTACGTCATCCCGGCCAACCGCAAATGGTATCGCAACCTGGTTGTCTCACAGGTGCTGATTGACACACTGGAAAAGCTTGACCTGCGCTATCCCGACCCACCACCGGACATCGAGTCCTTTGTGATTCCGGAGTAGGCGGACGGCGGCTGCTGGCCTTCAGTCTTCATCCGGGCCTCGCGGCTGCACTTCTATCGGCTCTTCATTGCGGTACGTCACCATGCCGGGTTTGCCGCCCCGAATCTTGCGCACGTATTTACGCCGGGTTACATCCACCAGCACTCGCGAGTCCTCCCGCGCTGCGCTGAAAAAGGCCGCCAGCTCTGCCGCCCGCCGGATGATGGTTTCTGGAACCTCGCGCCCGCCCGATTTGATGATCACGTGCGCTCCCGGTACACCGCGGGCATGCAGCCACAGATCATCCGGACTGCCCTTGCTGAAGGTCACCAGATCATTCTGGCGAGAATTGCGCCCGATCCAGATGACGAAGCCGTCCGACGTCGTCACTTTCAAAGGCGCGGACTTGCCGCTCTTTGGGCGAGACTGCCGGGGGCCACGCCAGTAACCTTCCCGCTCCAGTGCCTCGCGCACTTCGTCAATCTCCGGCCAGTTCGTGGCCATGGCCAGATCGGTTTCAAGCTGCCGCAGGAACGCCAGCTCGTTCTGCGCGGCTTTGAGGCGCTTCGGCACATCGGCAATGGCCCGCTTGGCTTTCTCATAGCGGGCAAAATAGCGTTTGGCGTTCTCCAGCGGGGACAGCGAAGGGTCGAGCGTGATTTCCAGCGGCGGCTGATCGGGATCGTACTGCGCGGCGAACGTTTCTGCGCCAGGTTCAATGGTGTACTGGTAAGCCAGCAAAAGCTCACCAGACTGGCGCAGCCGGGCCAGTTCATCCTCCGACTTCATGGCCTCCTGCAGTGCATTGACCTTGTGCTGCACGCGGGCAATGGCTTCGCGCAGTTGAGCTGCCACCGGCGCTTTGGCCTGTGCATAGGCATCCATGCCAACCGGCGCACCATAGTATGCGGCCAATGCAGCGCTGA
>JALSTC010000151.1 GCA_026983935.1 Ardenticatenia bacterium | reverse complement strand
TGTCAGATGGCAGGGTCCCAGACCGGGCAGATACTTCAGGCACAGCGCCGTTTTCGATCTGCTCCTTGATCTCATCCGGCATGGGGATGAGGTCTGCCTGATCTGGCTGGTCGGTCTGCTGCGACTCTGATTCTGAAGCGAACGCAGAATCAATCGCGGCAAGTGCATCCAGTAAATCCTGCTCAGCAGCACTCAAAGGGGCTTCGTCAAAGCCGGGGATCATGTCTTCCGGGATGTCCACAATTTCTGAGTCTGCGTTTTCTGTGAAGTCCGGATCGGTGATCGTGATCAGGTCGTGGACTGTGCCGGTATCTTCCAGCGTAGGGAAGGGCGGTTCTTCCGCTGCCAGCTTCTGGAACAGGGCATCATCACCGCTTTCCGCCGCCGATTCTTCTGAAGTACCAGCGTCGGGAGCCGCCAGGCCTGCCAGTGAGCGGCTGTGTCGTTCCGGAAGGGATGGCTTTTCCTCCGGGGTGCTGAGCGAATCGACCAGCGCCTTAAACGAGTCGTCTGTCGTCGCCTGTATGCCCGGCTCAATGGATTCCAGTACTTCCCCAAAGGCAGAGACGTCATCATCCGGGCCGGTGGTGGCCAGAATCTGGCGTACTGCCGGTGCATCAACTGACGGCACAGCGCGCGTATCAAGTTCGCTGTCGTCTTCTTCCCCCCCAGGTGCGGACTCGGAGGGGACTGGCTGGAGCACCTCTTCCATCAACGGGAGCAGCAGGCGTGTCGTGTAATTGCCGTGGAGGATGCCGTCCGGTTGCAGCGCCTGGAGGACGTCTTCGTCGGTTTCCAGCGGTGCACGCAGCACAATCGGCAGGTCGGGCCGAATCTGGCGGAGCCTGGTGGACAGCGCCTCCGGAGACATGTCCTGCAGGTTAAACGCGATGACGGCCACATCCGGCGGATTTTGGGCCGCATATTCAAGCGCAGCGTCGCCGGTCACGAAGACTTTGGCTTCGTAATCACCGGCCTGTTCCAGCGCCTGCTTGATGCGGGCCAGAGCTTCTGCATCGCTGTCGACAAAAAGCACGTGAGTGATCATGACGCTTCCATTTTATAGCGCCGCCTGCCCGCCGTCAACGTGGCTCAACGATAGGGGCAGCAGCGCAACTGGTGAGTTCGGTGCTGTAATTGCGGTCCGATGATACCCATACAGTCTGTCCGCCGCGGTTAGCCTGCCACCATGTGCCGGAGGCATTCTGGCCGGTGATGTAGAGCGTTTCGCCGAGGTTAAGCAGGCCCAGAATGGTGTAGTTTGTTCCCGGCCCCTCCCGGTAGCGCAGATTGCCGATATCCACCCGCACCTGGCAGAATGTGCCGGGCTGTGCTGGCGCGGCGGCTGCCTCCATGCCGAACGGGATGGGTGTGGCGAGGATGTCGCTGGCCCGCTGTCGAATCAGCAGGGTCAGCGGGACGGGCTGGCTGGGTGTGCGATGACGGTAAGCCACAACTTCCAGCTCCTGTATCCCGCTGCGGGTAGGACGCCAGGAGAGGATGGCCTGAAATTCTCGCTGTCCGTTCTGCTCCGGTGAGGGGACGCTGCTCAGCATGGCATTGGCCGATCGCAGCTCGATGCGCGTGATACCGACGGTGTCACTGGCGCTCACATGGACGGCGACTTCCTGCCGCACGGCAAATTCACTGCCGCTTGGCGGCCAGAGCACACTGATCACCGGCGCTCCGCCTGCTGCGGCTGCCGGGGCTGTCGGCGAGGCGGGGGCGGGCGTGACGCTGTTCGTCAGGTTGCAGGCGAGCAGCAGTGACATCAGCAGCATGATAGTCAGCGGCCAGCGCGTGGTGGGCGAGGTATGCATGGATGCTCCTGAGTCTGCCCTGAATGTGCCGGTAGTGGCGGGAACTGGCAGGGATGCGGTCTTGATGAGAATCCGCCGCATCCCTGCTGCTGCACCGAACCTATGGGCCGATCGGAAACGGTGTAATGACCAGACCGCCCGGCGGCGTAAACACGATGCCGCCAGGCGGGGTGATGATGACACCACCAGGAAGTGTGACGGCGGGGATTGGCATGTTGGTGACCACGACATCCAGCGTCCGGATGTTGTTGCCCTCGTCAAGCTCTGCTACATCAGAGCCGCTGTCTACTGTGGCTTCCAGATGGTAAGTATCCGAAGCGTCGAAGACCACATCCACGCCGAGATCAGCCGACTGCCCCGGCGCAAGATTGACCACAATGGGCAGTTGAATCACCGTGCCATCCGGCTGGCGGAAGCTGGTCGTAAACTGGCCGCTGTCGCCGGTGCCCTGGTTATATACGGTGATGGTGTAGTGTGCACCTACCGTCCCGGTGATGTTGAGCTGCAGCACGGTCGGGCCATCAATGTTGCTCACGACCAGATCAGGAACGCTGGGCGTGGGCGTGAACGTAGGCGTGGGCGATCCGGGAATGGGTGTCACGCTGGGAGTGACGGTCGGCGTGGCCGTGGCCGGGCGCGGTGTCGGGCTGGGCGGCGGCACGGCGATGGGCACGAGGCTGCAGTCGCCGGTGGCGGTGGTGTATGCGGCGCTGATCCAGCCGACGGTGGTGCCGTCGCGCACCTGCCACCAGCTATTGTCGCCCAGCCGCCCGATGATCTCGACCAGGTTGCCCAGCGTCAGCACACGGATGATCGGGTAGTTCGTGGATGGGCCGGTGCGGAAATTCAGGCCCTGCACTTCTACGCGGGCACGGCATACGGTGTCATTGGGCGGCAGTGTTACACCGACCGGCAGCGGCGCAGTGGCCGTGACCTGCGCGGCGGACTCACGCACATTGACCGTGATGCGGGCCGGTTCACTGGCGACGGATGCGCGGTAGGCGATAACTTCCAGTGTGGCCGGGCCGATTTCGGCTGGCGTCCATGATTGGATGACGGAGAATTCTGTATCGCCGGTTGGCGATTCAGAGGGCACCGTATTGACGATGAAGCCATTGACTCGGAGTTCGATTCGTGTCACGCCGATGCTGTCCCGTGCGGTGGACTGCACAAGGACTTCTTCCCCGCGCACCACTTCGCTGCCGTTGACCGGACTGTTGATGGTCACCGTTGGTGTACCTGCTGAGGAAGTTGGCGTGGGCGCAGTGGTGGGCGGGCCGGCGTTCTGGGTCAGATTACAGGCCAGTGCCCCCAGCGATAACATCACAAGCACGAGAAATGGGCTGAACCGATAAGACAATTTTTTCATGATAACAGGAGGCTCCTTTACAATGACCAGTCTCAATTCGCCCGCAAAAAAGTAGTGGGACAGTGTGGCGTTGATGGATTCTAGCACTGGCCTGGGTTTTCGCGCGAGTCAGGCCGTCGCCAGTGCGGCTCGCAGGCGTTCCAGGCTGAGGTTGCCGCCGCTCATCACCAGCACGACCTTTTTCCCGGCGATCCGCTCTTTGATCTGGGAGGCAGCAGCCAGCGGGATCGCGCCTGCGCCTTCCGCCAGGTTGTGTGTATGTTCAAGCAGCATCACGATCGCACGGTAAATGTCATCATCTTCGACCAGCAGGAAGTCGCTGAGGTATCTGCGCAGGATGACCTGTGTATCTGGAAATGGCACACGTGTGGCAACACCTTCGGCGAAGGTGCTCATCGGGGCGTCCTCCGCGTTCTTGCCTCTCCAGGCAAGGTACTGGGCCGGGGCCGCGGCGGCCTGGCAGCCGATCACCTGAATGGCCGGATTGACCGCGTTTGCCACCAGCGAACAGCCGCAGGCACCGCTGCCCCCACCAACCGGCACCAGGATCACGTCCACATCCGGCAGCTCTTCCACGATTTCCAGGGCATAAGTGCCCACGCCGGCGATCAGGTGTTCGTCGGTAACGTTGACCCAGCGCATGCCTTCCTTTTCAGCGCGCTCCTGCATCCACAGGCGGGCGGTGTCAAAGTCCGCGCCGTGAAAGGCCACTTCTGCGCCCAGCGCTCGAATGGCGGCTACTTTGCCGGGGTTGGCGTTTTCCGGCATGGCGATCACGACGCGGGTACTGGTGACCTTACCGGCGAAGGCAATGCTCTGGCCGTGGTTGCCGGTGCTGGCGGTCGCAAGGCCTGCAGCCCGTTCGTTTTCCGTCAGGTGAGCGGCCAGATTCAGGCCGCCGCGCACTTTGAAAGCTCCCACCGGCTGGTGATTCTCATGCTTGATGTAAACTTCCGCGCCAAGCAGATCGCTCAATGTAGGATAGAAAGTGAGGGGGGTGGGGCGCAGATAACGGTAGACATGCGGGCGTGCGGCGATGATGTCATGGAAAGTGACCATTGGAGGTTCTCCCGGCAGGAAAACAGGACTTCGGGGCAGAATCCTGTAAAGACGCTGTTGTATAAGGGTACATGCCTGTCCTGATTTGGCAAATGCACCGCTGAAGACCTGACGGCTGCCCTGGATGACAGCA
>JALSTC010000150.1 GCA_026983935.1 Ardenticatenia bacterium | reverse complement strand
GGTCTCAATATCCTGACCATTGACCATACTGAAAGGAAGCTCCAGGCTATGGAATACCGCCAATTAGGCCGTACGGATATGCGCGTTTCAGCAATCAGCTTTGGGGCATGGGCCATCGGCTCTGAATGGGGCCCGGTTTCTGATGAGGAAGCACTCGGCGCTCTGCATACAGCCATTGACCGGGGCGTGAACTTCATAGACACAGCAGATGTATACGGCGATGGACGAAGCGAACGCCGCATTGCCCAGGTACTGAAAAGCCGCAGCGAAACCGTCTATGTTGCCACCAAAGCAGGACGCCGCCTCAACCCGCATACGGCTTCCGGCTACAACTATGACAATCTCTCCCGCTTCGTTGAGCGCAGCCTCCACAACCTGGAAACCGACACCATCGATCTGCTGCAGCTCCACTGCCCACCTACTCCCGTATATCAGCAGGATGACACCTTTGAGGCACTGGAAAGACTGGTCAGGGAAGGCAAGATTCGCTACTACGGCATCAGCGTGGAAAAAGTCAGCGAGGCTATGACCGCCATCGCTCGCTATCCAAATATCCAATCTGTACAGATCATCTTCAACATGTTCCGTCTGAAACCCGCAGAGACGTTCTTCCCCGCGGCAAAACAGGCGAAGGTTGGCATTCTGGCTCGCGTGCCACTTGCCAGCGGTCTGCTGACAGGCAAAATGTCCAGAGAGACTTCATTCCCGCCCGATGATCACCGCAACTATAACCGGCACGGTGAGGCCTTTGATGTGGGGGAAACCTTCTCCGGCGTGCCATATGAGGTGGGACTGCAAGCCGTGGAAGAACTCAAGGCCGCCCTCCCTGAGGGATATACGATGGTGCAGACCGCTTTACGATGGATCACGATGTTCGATGCAGTGACCTGTGCCATCCCCGGAGCCAAGCATCCCTCACAGGCGCAGGAAAACTTCAGCGCTGCCGATCTGCCACCGCTGCCAGACGACTTCATGCGGGAGGTTGAACGAGTCTACAACACATATATCCGCGAGCACGTCCATCACCGCTGGTGAGCCGCGTAAGTGTGAAAGAACGTGTGAGAAATCTTCACCGAAATTTAATGGGGAAACTGTTGACAGACTGCCACAAAGCGGCTATTCTTTACCCAGAATTCGAGATTTCAGGGAGTTCGATCCCGGTGAATACGCACCATCTCGCCACGACTGTCATCGCCAACCAGAACCGCTCAAACGGTTATTTCTGGTTCTATTTTTATTTTTATGGGCAGCATACGGCGAGGTCGGGCGTTATCCGGTGACTCTTTGAGACACAGACTGGTACACCAAGCGCAGAGATAACGCCTCTGCGCTTTTTGTTTGCAAAGGCAACCTGGTTCTTCGGGAAAGGATTTACACCATGCCGGATGTTCCCTGGTCCTGCCGAGGCGTACGCGGCGCTGTACTGGCTGAAAGTGACACCCCTGAGGCCATACTGGCAGCTACGCGGGAATTACTGGAGACGTTAATCGGGGCCAATGGTATCAAGGAAGAGGATGTTGCCAGCATCATCTTCACGACCTCCCCCGATCTCACCGCGGCCTATCCCGCGACAGCCGCCCGACAGTTGGGCTGGTACGACGTTGCCCTGCTGAGCGCCCAGGAAATGGCCCCACCGGACAGTCCCCCTCATTGTATTCGGGTGCTCATTCACTGGAACACACGCCTCTCACAAAAAGAAATCCGCCACATCTATATGAACGGCGCGGAAAGCCTCCGCCCGGACAGGGCGCTGCATTCCGCCGCCAGCACTGATCAATCTGATGAACAAGCGCACTGAGGAGGGAAGCAATGATGATTGTCGTAATGAAAGTGGGCGCAACCACAAAAGAGATTTCCGGCGTTATCTCCCGCGTGAAGGCTCTGGGCTATGAACCCCACCTGAGCGAAGGCGAAGAGCGCACCATCATCGGCGTCGTCGGCAACGGCAATGTGCGTGAGTATCGCGAGCAGTTCGAGCTAATGGATGGCGTCGAAAGAACTGTTCCGGTGAGTCATCCGTACAAGCTGGCCAGCCGAGAATTCCGCGCCGCCAACACCCTCGTCCCGTTAAACGGCCATAAAGTGGGCGGCAAGAAAATTGCCGTCATCGCCGGGCCCTGTTCGGTCGAAAGCCGCGAGCAAATCCTGGAAGCGGCCCATGCCGTCAAAGAAGCAGGAGCCACTGCTCTGCGCGGCGGGGCCTTCAAACCGCGCACATCGCCGTATGCTTTCCAGGGTCTGGGGGAAGAAGGACTGAAGTATCTGGCCGAAGCTCGCGAACAGACCGGCCTGCCGGTTGTCACAGAAGTCATGGACCCGGCGCTGGTGCCAATGGTCTGCGACTACGCCGATGTGCTGCAAATCGGCGCACGCAATATGCAGAATTACACACTGCTGCATGCCGTTGGCAAAGCACAGCATACCGTGCTGCTGAAGCGCGGCATGAGCAGCACGATGGAAGAGCTGCTCATGGCTGCCGAATATATCCTGAGTCACGGCAACACGCGAGTCATGCTGTGTGAGCGCGGTATCCGCACGTTTGAAAAATACACGCGCAATACATTCGACATCAACGCCATCCCCGTGCTCAAACAGCGCACTCACCTGCCCATCATCGCTGATCCAAGCCACGCCACAGGCCACTGGGAATATGTGGAGGCAGCTTCGCAGGCGGCTGTTGCAGCGGGGGCAGACGGCCTGATCATCGAAGTGCATCCTCACCCGGAAGAAGCGCTCTCCGATGGCATGCAGTCGCTCACACCAGAGCGCTTTGCCAATCTGATGAAATCCATCAAACGGATCGCGGAGGCCGTTGATCGGACAGCATGAACGCGCTACGCCAGCAAACCGTTGCTATCGTCGGGCTGGGGCTGATGGGTGGCTCCATGGCCCTGGCGTTGAAAGGCAAAGTAGGCCGCCTGATCGGTGTCGACCCCAATCCGACAGTGCTCACTTATGCGCAGGAACAGGGCATTATTGACACCGGAACTGACGATCTGCAGGCGGGAGTCAAAAATGCGCAAACCGTGATCCTGGCTGCACCGGTGCAGATCATCCTGGAAATGCTGGAAAATCGCATCGGCAGCTACCTGCGTTCAAATACGCTGCTGCTCGATCTCGGCAGCACCAAAGCCGAAATCTGCACGGCCATGGGCAACCTGCCGATTGGCATCCTGGCAATGGGCGGGCATCCAATGTGTGGCAAAGAAGTCAGTGGTATCCGCGCTGCGGACCCCGATCTCTACGTCGGACGGCCTTTCGTACTCTGCCCCCCACGGCGAGCCACGCCCGCCGCCCGCCTGCGTGCGCTGGCCCTGGTCGAAGCCGTGCGTGCCCGACCGATCGAAATGGACGCCTCCCGCCACGATCGGTTGGTCGCCGGGATCAGTCACCTGCCCTACCTGCTCAGCGTGGCGATGGTGCGCACCATCGCCGGGGAAGCGGAAACCGACTCGACCGTATGGGACCTGGCCGCAGGTGGATTTCGCGACACATCCCGGCTGGCGGCAAGCGACATTCGCATGATGACCGACATTCTCAGCACCAACACAACCGCCGTTGCCCGTCTGCTGGCGCTGTTCCGCGTGCAGCTGGCCACGCTGGAAGCCGCTCTTGTCGCGCAAGACAACGAGCAGCTACAGGCAATGCTGGGAGATGCGCATGACGTCCGCAAGAACTGGGAAGAAAACTACCAACACTAGCGCTGCACCACACCGCACACGGCAAAAGGAATGTGCACATATGCCCGACCCTGATACCCTGCACATCAAACCCGGCGACCCACTGCGGGGTGAAACATCCGTCCCCGGCGACAAAAGCCTCAGCCACCGTGCCGTCATGTTCGGGGCACTGGCCCAGGGAACCAGCCATATACAGGGTTGGCTGCCTGCCGGTGATACACTGGCGACGCTGAACGCGATCCGTTCTCTGGGCGTACATATAGAGGGGGGAGATTCTTCAACACTGGCCATTCACGGCGGTGAACTGCATGCACCTGCGCAGCCGCTAAATCTGGCAAACGCCGGAACCGGGCTACGCCTGTTGGCTGGCATTCTGGCCGGGCAGCCCTTCCCCAGTATACTTGACGGTTCTCCCCAACTACGCCGCCGTCCAATGACTCGCATCACCGAGCCACTGCGACTGATGGGAGCAGCCGTCAGCGATAACGACGGATACCCTCCGCTGCACTTTCAGCCTGCCGCACTGCATGGCATCCACTATGCCATGCCTGTTGCCAGCGCCCAGGTCAAGAGCGCCATTTTGCTGGCAGGGCTGTTCGCGGACGATCCGACCACTGTGATCCAGCCCGGCCCTGCTCGCGACCACACCGAGCGCCTGCTCAAAGCAATGGGAGCCGATCTGCAAACCGCCGGGGATCGTATCA
>JALSTC010000149.1 GCA_026983935.1 Ardenticatenia bacterium | reverse complement strand
TGCCGACGTGGCGGTGACTATTGGCCTGCTGCAGTCTCCGGGAGATGCCCTGCCGGAAGAACTGACGACATTCTGGCGCACGGTGGAAATGGAGCTGCTGGATGAATACACTGTGCGCTTTCGACTTGCCCAGCCATTGGCAGAATTTCCGGATCACCTGCGGATTGGTATTTTGCCCGCGCATGTATTTAACGGCATTCCCCCGGAGCAGGTGCCGGGGCATCCCTTCAACCTTTCACCCATTGGTACGGGGCCGTACCAACTGGAGAGCCTGATTGCCGGGGAAGATGGCATTACCGCCGTCAACCTGCGGGTAGCCCCGGTATACCGCCAGCGCCCGGAAGGGCAGGCTGGTTTTGCACTGGAGCGGCTGACATTCCGTCTGTATCCCTCGCAGGAGGCCGCCAGCGCGGCGCTCAACGCTGGCGAGATTCTCGCGCTCGGTGGTGTGGGTGCTGATGTTGTTGCCCTGCTGGAGCAGTCCGGCAGGGTGACCACGCACATCGCGGTGGAACCAACGATCGGCGTTGTGTTGTTCAACTGGGAGAGTGAGCGTACACATGCTTTCCGTGATCAACGGACGCGCCGGGCGCTGATCATGGGCGCGGACCGCGCCGGGCTGGTGAATCGTCACCTGGACGGTCGGGCCATCCCGGCGGATAGCCCGATGATCCCCGGTTCATGGGCCTATGCTGGTCCGATAGACTGGCCCGACTATGATCCCACCGCCGCCGCTGCGCTGCTGGCCAATATCGAATTTGCCATCCCGACCCCGGAACCAACAGAGTCGGAGGGGGAGGAAACGCCCGAAGCCACGCCAGCCGAGACACCGACCCCGGAACCGCAGCCGCTCTATACGTTCAGCCTGCTCAGCAGCGATGACCCTGCCCTGACTGCGCTGGCCGAAGACCTGGTTACCCAGTGGTCACTGCTTGGCATCCAGGTTAATGTGGAAAGCGTGCCGCCGGATGAACTGCAGGCCCGTCTGGAGAGCGGTCAGTTTGATGCAGCTTTGGTAGAACTGAGTTTGAGTCCCGGCGCTGACCCTGACTCCTATATGTTCTGGCATCAGGGCCAGTACGGGGAGGGACAGAATTACGGCGGGATCAACGATCGGCGCAGCAGTGAACTGCTGGAATATGCCCGGCGCGATCCCAACGGCCTGCATCGTGCCGAATATTACGCGGAGTTTCAGCACGTGTTTGCCGATCGCTCGCTGGCACTGCTGCTTTACTATCCGGTGTATCAGTACGCCGTGGACACGCGCGTGCAGAACGTGCAGTTGGGCTTTCTCAGCACTCCCGCGGACCGCTTCCGTAATATTCAGGACTGGACACTGGCCACAGAATAGCGACCGATGCTTCACTGTGAGCGAATCCAACCCTTGTCAAAACAGGGTGCTTTGAGTATACTTCAGCCAATTGAGCGGGCCGTTAGCTCAGTTGGCTAGAGCACTCGGTTGACATCCGAGAGGTCAGAAGTTCAAGTCTTCTACGGCCCACAAAAAAGACTGTCCTCACTGTTAAGGACAGTCTTTTTTATTCTGCGCTGTGGCCGTTGGATCAGCTCTCCACGATTTCAATGGAGTCGAGTCTGTCGCCGGCCTGAGGATCTGACCGCGGATCGCGGATACGCAGGCTCATGACGACATCCATGCCTTCAATGACTTTCCCGAAAACCGCGTGTTTACCGTCCAGCCAGGGCGTGGCGGTATGTGTGATGAAGAACTGACTGCCGTTGGTGTTGGGGCCTGCATTTGCCATACTCAGCACACCGGGGCCGTCGTGCTTCAGGGCCAGCGCGCCTGGCTCATCGTCAAAGCGATAGCCCGGCCCACCGGTTCCCGTTCCCAGCGGGCAGCCCCCCTGGGCCATGAAGTTTTCAATCACACGGTGGAATGTTGTATTGTCATAGAAGCCGTCCCGTGCCAGAAAAACAAAATTATTGACGGTCACCGGCGCTTTATCCGCAAAAAGCTGCACTTTGAAGTCGCCGCGTTCGGTATGGAAGATAGCGACGTAAGATTTGCCCGGATCAATTGTCATTGGCGGCGGGGCACTGTAAGACTTGACCATGTGTTTTGACTCCTTGTAACGGTCTTGAATCACGCCTGCTTCGGCTCTGATTGTACCTTGATACGGATAATGTTGCCCCCCGTCTGGCCCGGCGCTACAATCGCCTGCACGCCGATTCGCATGACAGGAGACGTGGCTTTATGACGACGACAGGGCTGTATTTTGAAGACCTGGAAATCGGGCAGTCCTTGACGACCAGAGGGCGAACGATCACCGAGGCGGACGTGGTCAACTTTGCCGGGCTGTCCGGGGACTACAACCCCCTGCATACCAACGAGGAATTTGCCAGGAATACTGAATTTGGCCAGCGGATCGCACATGGGGCGCTTGGCTTCAGCATTGCCACCGGTTTGAGCTATCAGCTTGGTTTCCTTGAGGGCACGGTAATGGCCTTTTTGGGGCTGGAGTGGAAGTACAGCGCCCCGATTTACATCGGAGACACCATCCACTGTGACATCACCATCACCGATCTCAAGCTGATGCGTCGGCTGGGCGGCGGCAAGGTGGTGCTTGGGGTGAATGTGGTGAACCAGGATGGCACGATTACCCAAAAAGGGACATGGACGCTGCTTGTTCGCAGCCGTCCGGAGGGTGACGAGACGGCATGAACGTGCCGATTCAAACAGAAATTCCCGGCCTGTTTGTGCTGCCCCTGCCGACTCCCTTCCCGATCGGGCGTGTCAATACCTATGTGGCTCTGGAAGGCTCGCTCACCCTCATTGATGTGGGGGTCAACTCTGATCGCTCTTATGAGGCGCTGGCAGAAGGGCTGTCTGCACTGGGGGCCGCGCCCGCCGACCTGGATCGCATCATCATCACGCATCATCATACCGACCATATCGGACTGGTGGATCGGTTGGTGGCGGAGAGCGGCGCGGAAGTGTGGTGCCATGCACGCTGTGTGCCGTACGCAGAATCGCCTGCCAAGACGCGGGAAAAACTGCGCGAGTGGAGCGTTGGGGTCTGGCAGGAGGGGGGCGTACCCCAGACGCTGCTGGATTTGACTGGCCAGTTGTTCCAGTGGTTTGCTTCGCTCAGCAACGGGCCTGTTACTGTTGCACGCCGCCTGCAGGACTGTGAGCAGATTGACCTGCTTGGCCAGTCATGGACGGTGCTGCATACGCCGGGCCATGCCGGAGACCTGATCTGTCTGCATCAGCCGGAAAGCCGCCTGATGCTCGCCTCCGACCATCTGCTGCGTGATGTCAGCTCCAACGCCCTGCTGGAGCCGCCGGAACCGGGTCAAAAGCGTCCGCGCCGTTTGCTGGAGTATATGGCGCAGTTGCAGCGTGTTGCTGAGCTGGAACCGCGTATTGCCTACACCGGGCATGGTAAACCGATCATGGATGTGCCCGCGCTGGTAGCCAGGCGGCTGGCGTTCCACCGGGAACGTGCCGAAAAAATCCTGGCACTGCTGACCGATGACGCCTATACGCTGTATGAAATCACCGAGATGATGTTTGCCCATGTGCCGGATTCCGAGAAATTCCTGGCGCTCAGCGAAGTGCTGGGGCATCTCGATCTGCTGGAACGGGATGGGCGGATCAGACGCATTGCTCGTGATGGGCTGACCTACTGGCAGGCGGCCTGATGCCCCCTGAATTCCCGGCAGCAAGGGGGCTTGTTTTGTGTTTTCGGGGGTTTGAGTCTAAAGTTTGATATTCCTGTTGTATCCTCGGTCTGCGCTCTTGAGGAGCCGAAAGATGTTTCCTGCCCGCCTTCAGATTGTGATGCTGAGCATCCTTGTGCTGCTGTTTGCCGCATCCTGTGGTGGGGGGAACCTGGCCCCGACGCTCACCGTTCAGGCAGAAGACCTCACCGCGCAGGCCGGCATCCTGGAATCGCAGTCAGACGCGCTTGCCAATGCCCAGACTCGAGTCCGCGTGGCGCAGGCCACGCTGACCGCATGGCCGCAGGCTGCAGTGGAGACGCAGAATGCGCTGCTGAGTTCCGGGGCCACAGTGCAGGCCCGTGCTGTGCAGCAGGCTGTGGCTACGGCCCAGGCCGTCGAGGCGACGATTCGGGCCAATGCCGTCTCCGAAGTGGAAGCAGTGGCCGCCACCGACCTTGCCGTGCAGGTGGCGACCATCGATGCTGGCAGCCGGGAACTGGCAACAGCAGTGGCGGAACGCGAGATATTTGTGGCAACGGCGACACAGGCCGCACTGGATTTTGCTACCGAAGTTGGCGCATGGCAGGCGGCGGGGACGCTGGCTGCACAGAGTCAGGTAGTTGCAATGGCTGAGTTGGCGGAGACGGTGACGGCGCAGGCTGTGGCGTTGGGAGCAGCGGAAGCAAACAGAGACTCTT
>JALSTC010000148.1 GCA_026983935.1 Ardenticatenia bacterium | reverse complement strand
GTGTGCCGACGACCACCGAGATTTCCCCGCTGCGGGCACGCCGCCAGGCGTCAAAGCGTTCGCCGGGGGAAAGGTCGCCGTGGATCACAGCCACCTGGCCGGGGAAGCGGGCAGCGAAGCGTCCTACGGTCTGCGGGGTGAGCGCGATCTCCGGCACGAGGACGATGGCTGCGCGGCCATGCGCCAGCGCATATTCCACCGCCCGCAGGTAAATCTCGGTCTTGCCGGAGCCTGTGACACCGTGCAGCAGAAAAACGTGCGGCGCATCCGGGGAAGGGGAAAGGCCTTCCCATTTGAGCGCATCCATGTACTCGCGCAGCCGTTTCCATGCGACCTGCTGGTCGCGGGTGAATGCCGGGGCGACGGTCGGCGCGAAGTCCTGCTGCGCCAGTGGATCGCGCCAGAAATCGCTCTCGCTCAGCAGGATAAGCCCTTCTTCCGCCAGGTCCCGCAGCAGGCCCAGGTCGGCATCGGTCTGCGCGTAAATCCAGTTGACCTGTACGGCATCGCCCTCACGGGCCAGCAAACGCAGGACATTGTATGCTTTTTCGCCGCCCCGCAGCGCGATCAGACGCGCTGTGATGGCCTCATGGTTGATCGTGCCGTCTTCGGTCAAATAACGTGGTGAGAGGGCGACGGCGGCGGGCTGTTCTTCGTATCGGAGCAGGCCCCGTTTGTGCAAGGCCGCCGCTGTGCTGGCGGGAATTTCGCCGGCAGGCAGGACACCGCCGCTGGCCAGCAGGTGCTGCAGGGCTTCTTTCTGGCGTGGGGCGCGATCGAACTCTCCGGCTTCCAGCCGTGTGGCTATCTCCCCAACCGGCGCTGTCAGTTCTACCCAGCGTTGCTTCGGGAACAGGATGATGTCGCCGCTCTCTGCCAGCGCCTTGAGCACCTGCTTGCCACAACCTGCCGCCATGCAGATGGCGGCGGCACTTGGGCGCCGCTCAGGTGACGCAAGCAGCACTTCCAGGACATTGGCGCGGCGGCTTTCACGACCCAGGCGCGACGCGATGGCGTCAATATGCTCGGCGGGAATCGCCAGCCGGGCCATGCGCACTTTGCGGGGCGTGACACCGGGCGGTGACAGCACAGCTTCTCGCTGCGCCAGCCTGCGCCGAATCAGCGATTCCGCTGCACGTGCCCAGTTTTTGCTGCGCATGGCCTGGTTGAGCTGCCGCCCGCGCAGCGGCCCGCGTCGTGCCAGTAAACTCAGTAGTTGCCGTGCCGTGTCATCCAGATCGGCCAGCGATTCTGCCAGGTTGCATGCGGCATCTCGCCCGGCTTCGGTCAGGGTCACCTGGACGTCGGAGCGCCCTGTGAGACCCGGCGGCAGAAACAGCCAGAGGCAGGCCCCTAGAGGCGCGAGCTTGGTCTCGCTCAGCCAGCGGGCAATGGCGATGTGAATCGGCCCCATGACCGGCTGCGGGTCCAGCAGCTCAAGCACCGGCTTGGTTTGTTCAATGGGGCTTTCTGGCGTCAGTGCCAGCACGATGCCCGGCTGCTCGCCCGTCCCAAACGAGACCCGCACCAGATGCCCCACGCGGAGCTTCCCGGCCAGCTCCGCAGGGATGTGATAATGAAAGGTTGTGCGCACCGGCACATTGACGGCGATTTCGGCATAGCTCATAGAGACTCATTCTGGCTGCTGGGTGATAGTTCCGGGCCGGTGGCTGGCATGAGCCTCAGGCCTGCCGGTGACGGTAGAACACACCCGCGCCGTATCCCACGACCTGCGTATAGTCCCCGCTGGTGTCGCCGGAAGTGGCGTAGTGCACAATGGAAGCTGAATCTGCGCCCAGGTCGCGTGCTGCCCACATCACGGCGGCAATGGCCATGCGCCCGCAGGCGAATCCTTTGCCCTGCGCTTCCACCTCAAGGACTCCCTCCGGATCAAACGCCGCGACGCGCGCCAGCATGTTGTGATCGAGCTGCCGGGCGACATGATCCGGGTAGTAGTGCGAGAGGTCCGAGCTGGCAATCAGCAGCGCGTTCCGGCCCTGCAGCGTCTGCGCCAGGGCATGGCCCAGCCGCTCGGCTGTCTCCGGACTCTGATCCACGATCATCACCGGCAGGAGGGCGAAAGGCTGTTTGAGCACATGCTGCAAGAAAGGAAGTTCGATCTCCAGCGCGTGTTCTGGATCATGCCGGACGGGCTGCAGCGGGATTCGTGCATTCAACGCATTGACGGCGGCCCGGTCAACGGGCACGACGCCCAGCGGTGTTTCATAGGCATCATGTCCGGTGGTCAGCAGCGGGGCCGGGTAGGGATGGTGCGATGGACACAGAATCGCAACGACCTCTGGAGTCATATCTTCAATCAATTTGAAGGCGTAAGCCGCCACCGGCCCGGAGTATATCAGCCCTGCATGTGGCACCATCAGGCCGATGATTTCGCCGGGTGGGGGAGTCGGATGTGCTGCTTCCAGAAAGCGATCGAGCATGTCGGTCAGTGCCTGTCTGGTGGCCGGATACCAGCGGCCCACTAACGGCGAAGGACGTACGTCGGCATATGCTGTAGGCATGATCCCACCTCCCCGTTTGCAAAATAAAGGCTTATAATTATTATACAACCGCTAGACAGGCAGTACGTACGTATTGGGTATTTGCACCCTTTGTGGTACACTTCCCGCGCTCCTTGTTTGGGAGGGTGGCGCATCAGGCTGAAGAAGCCGCGGCGCATCTGGTGAGTGAGTATACAAGAGGAAGCGATGGATCTCACAGAATTTATCATTACTGTCGGCTATATCGGGGTATTTGGAATTATCTTCGCCGAGTCAGGCTTGCTGATCGGATTTTTCCTGCCGGGAGACAGCCTGTTGTTCACGGCGGGTTTTCTGGCGTCGCCTGCTTCACGGGCGATTGTGGATCATGATGTCTTCAGCCTGCCGGTGCTGGTGATCGGCTGCGCAATTGCTGCAGTGACGGGCGATACGGTGGGATACTGGTTCGGCCACAAGGTCGGGCGGCGGCTCTTCCAGCGGGAAGACTCCCTGCTGTTTAAGAAGAAGCATCTGTACCGCGCACAGGAATTGTATGAAAAACATGGCGGCAAGATTATCGTCCTGGCCCGCTTCATGCCCATCGTGCGCACCTTTGCGCCCATCGTTGCTGGCATTGGTACCATGCACTACGGTCGCTTCCTGTCCTTCAATATGATCGGTGGTATATTGTGGGCGGTTGGTGTGCCGGTAGCCGGGTATTTCCTGGGCAGCCTGATCCCGGATGTGGATAAATACATCCTGCCGATTGTGCTGCTGATCATTGTGCTTTCGGTGCTGCCGCCAGCCATTCATATATTCCGTGATTGGTGGAGCGAGCGGGCCGCGAAGGCAGCAAAAGCGGCTGCTGCGCCCGCGCCGGAGACCGATCCGCTGCCCTGACCGCAGAGTTCAACGCGAAATTTCCGAAAACCGCACGAGCCAGTCAGCCGTGCGGTTTTGTGTTCTCCGGTAATGTGAGGTGTAACCTTTGCCGGGCTGCTGCATCTAAAGCACTGGTAGCTATCAGGTCTTGAGCGGCCATGGGGGCTGCTCGGTCATTGTTATTGACAAGGATGCACAGCACTATGGAAATGGAAATCGTCTTCCCCGGTGGCGCGCGCGTTGACGCGATCGCCGATGGCATGGTAATTCCCACCAACCAGGACGGTTCTGCGCCGGCTCCCTTCGGTCTGTTCCTGGCTTCTATCGGCACCTGCGCGGGTATCTACGTCCTGAGCTTTTGCCAGCAGCGCGGCCTGCCCACCGATAACATGCGCATTATTCAGCGTATGTCCTTCAACCCCTTTACACGCATGATTGACCGTATTGAGCTGGATATTCAGCTTCCGCCCGATTTTCCGGAGAAATACAAGGATGCGGTGATCCGGGCGGCGGACCTGTGTGCTGTCAAGAAGCACATGGAAAATCCGCCAGTGTTTGATGTACACACTTCGGTGTTTGAAACGGCCTGATATCTTCCGCTGCTGTTCAGTACAGGTGAGTGAGCGGCATCCTTCGGGATGTCGCTCCTGTTTTTTCTGGCAGCAGGACGGGGTACACTCTGGGAGTAGCCAGTGTGGCTGGAACGTTCAGACTGCCCGGATATAGAATCACCCCGGTGCTGTGTGCGCCGGATAGAAATCATTGAGCGACATCATGGCCGACAAACCCACGAAAACAGCCACTCCCACACGCAGGGATCGCCTGCGCAGCCTGCTGATACGCTGGTTTCCTGCCTGGCTTATTCTGTGCGCGCTGCTGACACTCATCGCGCCCAATCTGGGCAAGGTGGTCGAGCACTTCATTACTGTCAGCGGCTATGTGGACGAACGTCGTCTGGAGGGCCATATTGCCCCGTTGTTCACTCCGGAAGTGGCCCACTGGCGGGACGAGATCATTCGCTGGGCGGCTGCCT
>JALSTC010000147.1 GCA_026983935.1 Ardenticatenia bacterium | reverse complement strand
GAGTCACTGGACGCGGCAATGGATGGCTGCGAGTGGGTGTTTCATGTGGCGGCGGTCTCCGATTACTGGCGGCAGGACGTGGACTGGCTCTACCACGTCAACGTGGAAGGGACGCGCCAGGTGCTTGCGGCGGCAAAGCGGGCCGGCGTGCGGCGGCTGGTTTTCACCAGCAGCGCGGCGGCGGTTGGTCCACGGGATGATGGCCTGCCCGCCAATGAGGACGATG
The DNA here is from genome assembly GCA_026983935.1 of Ardenticatenia bacterium. Lineage (GTDB taxonomy): Bacteria > Chloroflexota > Anaerolineae > Aggregatilineales > Ch27 > JALSTC01. The sequence continues at coordinate 4,174 of JALSTC010000147.1, read as the reverse complement.
TATTCAACTTGAAGCCCTCCGCGTTCCCCTACGCGCACAGCAAATTTCTGGCGGAGATCGAAGTCCTGAAAGCGGTCATTGACGGCCTGGACTGTGTGATCGTCAACCCGGCGGTGGTCATCGGCCCCGGCGATGTCTACCAGGGGTCGGGCAGTCTGGTGATCGAGATCGCCCGGCGGCGTGTACCGGCCATCCCGCCCGGCGGCGTGACGCTGATTGACGTGCGGGATGTGGCGGCGGCGCACGTCGCAGCAGCGGAGCGGGGCCGCACGGCAGAGCGCTACCTGCTGGGCACGGTAGACCTGAGCCATCGGGCGTGGATGCGCCTGATTGCGGATGTGGTGGGCGTCCCGCCGCCTTTGCTGCGCGTCCCGCCGTGGGTTGTGCCGATCATCGGCGCGGCGGTGGATGTGGCGCGGGCACTTGGTATGCCGGTTCCGGCGGACGGCAATCAGATTCGTCTGAGTGGTCGGCATGTATATTTTGACTGCCGTAAGGCCTGGGCGGAGCTGGGCGAGCCGCAGATCGAGGTGCGCCAGAGCATCCAGGATACCTATGACTGGTACGTGGCGCACGGGATGCTGTAGCTTGCTCCGGTGCAGCGGCAGCGGAGGAAAAACAGACGGCGGGCCTGCCCCGCCGTTTTTGTTTTCGGCGGGGCGTTGAAGAAAGCGTATAATTTATAAGATAAACATTGTTGAATTTATCGGAATTTGGTAAGCTAGGGGGTAAGCTGTTGTGCTGTCAGGTAGAAAGGCGGACGTTGGTTATGCTGAGCAGGCTGCGTATTTTACATGTGATCCGGATGACGGCCTTCCCGCTGGCGCTGGGATTGATGAGTGTATTTGTCGGCGGGACGCTAAACCGTGTGATGATCGTTGAGCTGGAGATATCAGCGGCGCTGGTGGGCCTGTTTTTCGCCATGCCGTTTTTGCTTTCGCCGGTGCGGGTGTGGCTGGGCTACCGCTCTGATGCTTACCCGCTGCGTGGTTTGCGTCGTGAGCCGTATATTGTGCTGGGAGCTGTGATCGCCGGTGTGGGTGTGCTGGGGGCGACACTGTTCGCGCTGAATACGGCCTCACTGCAGGCGCTTGCCGCCGTTCTGATCCTGCTGGCTTTTGTGGTCTACGGCGTGGGCAAGAATCTGGCCAGCAATACCTTTGAGGCCCTGCTGACCGATAAATTCGAGGACGACGCACGGGCGCGGGCCATTGTGCTCTTTAAGATTCCCATGTTTGCCGGGATTATCGGCGGGGCGGTTTTTCTGGGGGAGGCCCTTGATCCTTTCAGCGCGGGGCGGCTGACGGCCATTGTCCTCGGCGTGGCTGCGCTGATGGCTGTTTTCGCCTCGCTGGCCGTCTGGCGGCAGGAGCCGCGCACAAGAGCAGTGCGGCAGGCCAGCCAGCAGGCACGCCGCACATCATTCCGTGAGGCGTTTCGCCGCGTGATCTGGCGCGATCGACAGGCGCGGCTGTTCTTTCTCTTCGTGATGCTGGCCCTGATCGGCACACAGGCGCAGGACATCCTGCTGGAGCCGTTTGGCGCGCTGGTGCTGGGGATGTCCGTCGGACAGACGACACGACTGACATCACTGTGGGGCACGGGCACGATTCTGGCCATGGCGCTGGCGGGCGGTTGGTTGATCAGCCGCTTTGGCTACCGTCCTGTACTGCGGCTGGGCTTGATTTTGAATATCGCCGCTTTTGCCGGGATTATCGCCTCCGGGGTGGTGGGCAGCGCAGGCCTGTTCCGGGGGCTGGTGTTCGTGCTGGGCGCGGGCACGGGGCTGGCCGCTGGCGGAGCGCTGGCCGCCGTGATCGGCTTCACCACGGTGGTACGTGCCGGTTTTCTGATGGGTGTGTGGGGCGTTGCGGAGGAACTGGGCAAAGGCATCGGCAGCCTGCTGGGCGGCACCATTGTGGATGTGATCCGTGCCGCCAGCGGCGGCAGTGCGCTGCTGGCTTATGGCACGGTCTTCTTTTTGGAGGGGCTGCTCCTGCTGGCGGCGCTGGTGCTGCTGCATTTCATTGATATTCGCCGCTCCGCAGCGCTCAACGAATCACTGGCCGCCGATTCTGTGCCGGACTCACATTCTGTGGAAGCGGGCGCGGCGGTGCCGGAAATGGCCGCCTGAAGGCGCGCTCACTACCCGCTGCCATCCAGCTCCTGCCGGACGGTTTGATAAAGCAGGTCGGCTTTCAGTTCGGACAGCGCATAGCACGGGCCGCCCAGCCGCTGGGCAAGCTGGCGGGCAAGACCCTGATCAAATGCAGCGTGCTCCATGTTGATCGTTACCGTGCGGAAGTGCTCCTCACGGAATTTATCCGCGATGCGGTGCGCCTCTTCCTGGGGCGGCAGGTCGGTCATGCTGACGTTGCCTGCACCGTCGGTCAGCAGGATCATCAGCGGCATGACGTCCGGGTGCAGCGTTTTTTCCTGTTTGAGCACCTGATAGGCCAGCGACAGGCCTGCCGAGAGCGGCGTTTTGCCACCGACGGGGATATCGGCCAGTGCTTTCTTGGCCAGCGTGACGGAATTCGTCGGCGGCAGCACCAGTGACGCCCGATCTTTCTGGAAGACGATCAGACCGACCCGGTCGCGGCGCTGGTAGGCGTCGGTCAGCAGGGACATGATCGCGCCTTTGGTGGCAACCATGCGCTCGGCAACGGCCATGCTCCACGAGGCGTCCACGACGAACAGCACCAGGTTGGCGGCTTTGCGCACGCGGACTTTGCGCTGCAGGTCCTGCCTGTGGATGCTGTAGGCCAGGCCGTTTTCACCCTGCTCGCGGCGGTCTTTCTGGTAAGGGGCCGCGGCGCGGATGGTAGCGTCGAAGGCGATGTCGTCGAGTTTGTCTCCGGCGGGGCGGGCCTGAATGTAGCGGCCCCGTTTGCGATCGGTGCGCGTGCGGCTGCGACGCCCGGCATTGCGGCGTGTCAGCTTATCGAGGGGGGTATCCAGCGCACGCGGGGCAAATTCCTTGCCCGGCGCGATCTTCTGGCCACCTTCCCACCAGTAGGAATCCTGGGTATCGAAGATGTTCTGCGGCGCGGCCTCGACCTGCCCGTAGTCGGGCGTTTCCTCGCCAGCCTCGCCGGTTACGGCTTCACTTTTTTTTTAACGGGCGTTGCCTCGGCGGATGGATCGAGATCGGCTTCTTCGCCCTGCCATTCGCTGCTGACCTGTTCCACGCGCTGTTCCAGGTCAGTCATGCTCACTTCCATCTCCTGGAAGGGGCCGCGCTTCAACCTGTGCGGGATGGCCAGTTCGGTTGCCAGGATGATGTCGCGCTCGGTGATCGCCTGCCGCCCTTCAAACGCGGCATGGGCGCGGGCGGTCTTGAGGATGACCAGATCGGCGCGGTGGCCGTCAATGTGCAGGGAAGCGGTCAGGTTGGCGATGGTGAACAGGTCACGGGCCGTGTAGCTCACCTGATCCACGATCTCGCGGGCATGGGCGATCTTTTCGCTCAACTCCTTCTCACGAGGCAGCCATTCCTCATGGAAATGTTCGGGGTTTTCTTCGAAAGCGATATGCCGCTGCAGAATCATCATCCGCTGGCGGGGATCATCCAGGCCGCGCACTTCCACGGAAAGCGCGAAGCGGTCGAGGAGCTGTGGACGGAGGTCACCCTCTTCCGGATTCATCGTGCCGACCAGAATGAAGCGGGCGGGGTGCTGAAAGCTGATCCCTTCTCGCTCAACCACGTTGATGCCCATCGCCGCTGAATCGAGCAGCAGGTCGACGACGTGGTCGTCGAGCAGATTCACTTCGTCCACGTAGAGAATACCCCGGTTGGCGTTGGCCAGGACGCCGGGGTCAAAACGCCGTTCACCTTTCTGGATCGCTTTTTCAATGTCCAGCGTGCCGACCACACGGTCTTCAGTGGCGCTGACCGGCAGGTCAACAAAGCGCGTGCGGCGGTGGGTCACCGGGAGTTCTTCGCCTCTGGCGGCGCGTTCCCGGCACTCATCGCAGAAAAATTCCGGATGGCGGGGATCGCAGCCAAAACGACAGTCGGCCACGACTTCCACCTCTGGCAGCAGGGCGGCCAGCGCACGGGCGGCGGTGGATTTGGCCGTGCCACGCTCACCCCGGATCAGGACGCCGCCGATGCGTGGGTCAACAGCGTTAAGTACCAGGGCGCGCTTCATGCGTTCCTGGCCGACAATGG
>JALSTC010000146.1 GCA_026983935.1 Ardenticatenia bacterium | reverse complement strand
GGAACGACCGCTGCCTGCCGGAGGGCCGTGACGGACGGGCGGCGGGCGGGATCGCGCATCCGCCGGGCAAAGCGGACGATCTGCAAGATCAACCCGATGAGCGTCAGCGCGGTGAGGAGTTCAAAGAAGGTGTAGATCGCCTCGCTGACGACAACCGCACCGTAGCCAAAACGCCCCCAAAAGCCGCGGTAGGCGTAGGTGATCTGTGACAGCCCCACGCCGAGCACCGGCCTGCCGCCCTGGATGGCGTCAATTTCCTGGGTGATGGACAGCGCCTGGACGCCGGTCGGGTCGCCATAAAGAATCAGATTCCGCGTGTACCACCATCCGGCCACAATCAGTGTCATCGCCAGCGTGACGATGGCATAGCGCCAGGTGCGCCGGTCGCTCAGCACGGCCACCGCGACCGGGAAGACAAGGAACACGGCGGAAACTTCGGTCAGCAGCGCCGCGCCCAGCCCCAGCCCCAGGAAGACGGCCAGCCGCCATGACGGGCCTTCCGTAACCATCCGCAGCAGAAAATACAGGCTCAATGTTGTCCAGAAGTACAGCAGCGTGTCGTTGCTGATCACGCTGGACATATAGACGAACTCGGGCAGAAAGGCCACGAAGCCCGTGGCCAGCAGCCGCCTGTCCGGACGATCCGGCCACAGGATGCGAAAGATGGCATAGCTGGTCAGCAGCGTGCCCAGCCCGATCACGACCGAAAACAGGCGGAGCACATGGACGCCCAGCGCCGTCGGGCTGCCTGTATGCGGGAAGGCTTCCGCACGGGTATGCAGGCGGACGTTTTTGTTATCGTTGCTGGGGATGGGAATCTCGTAGCCATGATACGGATTCCGGCGTGCCTGGAACTGCTCAAAATCCGGGTCGTCGAAGAACATGCTGATGGGCGAGGCCAGCATGTAGTAAAGCGGGGCCTGGTGCAGCTCTCCCCAGGTGGTATAGGGGTTGGGGAAGCTGCGCGTTTCCACCAGAATGCGAATGTACTCGTAGTGCTCGATCTCATCTGGCCCTTCAAAGGTCGGCCCAAAGCTGAAGCCAACCGCCAGCGAGATGAAGGCGATGACGATCACGGCCAGAATACGGCGTTCCCACTGTGGATTGATTTGCATAAGCCCTGCGCTTTCAACTTTGATGCCAGTATCCCGACGATCTCACTCGATCGTAATCGTGGTGAGCGGGTACGCGGCGTCGGGATAATCCACTCCCAGGCGCGAAAAATCGTCCGGATTATACCAGCCTATCACCACTGTGTAAGTGCCGGGTTCGGGCTGTTCCGGGTAGTAAAGGGGATGGGTGGTGATGAAGCGATCCCCGGATCGCCAGTAGCGCGTCGGCAGGGAGGGCGGGGCATCGCCCTGCCCGACAATAGTATCGGTCTCGTCAAGCACCTGCACAAAAACCGTGTAGTTTGCTGGCGGCGTGCCTTTACCTTCCCAGGCCAGCGTCAGCACACCATCGGCCAGGCGGTAGCCGGTCAGTGTGAACAGGCCGCCAAACGTCACCGGCGGCACGTCCACGATGTCCGGGGGCAGGGCTGGCGGTTCGCCGCCCACAAAACTGCCTGCCATCAGCATGACGCTTTCCAGCGGCGTGCCGTCTTCCGCCAGCGGTGTGATCAACGTTTCGGTCGGGTAGTGCCACCAGCCGACGGAGATTCGCAGCGCGGACTGACCGGCTGCCGTCTCGTCCAGCGGCACGGCGTAATCGTCGGCATAGATCGCCCCTGCCTCCCAGGTCGAGGTGCGCAGCCGTCCCGCGCCGGGGTAGGTATCCACCTTACCCAGGACATTACCGTCGTCGTCCACCGCGTGCAGGTAGAGGCTGAGGTCGCGGTCGGCAGGCTCGATCACATGCCAGTAGAGGGTGATGGGTACGCTGTCGCCGGGGCCATAGCGCCGATCTGGTGTTTCATAGCCGACCAGCTCGACGCCGTCGAAGCGGGCATAGACCGGTTGGGCGCTCTCCGGCAGGGCTTGCAGACGCGGCGGGCGGGCGTAGACCGGCGCGATCGAGGCAAAAGGCACCAGCCAGGCAAAAAGCGCCAGCGCCGCGGTCACAGGCCGCGCCGGGATATGCAGCGAGACCAGTCCCAGCGCCAGCAGGCTATTGATCGCCGCGATGTAGGGAAATAGCAGCCGCCCCTGTGAGGCGTAGGTTTGCGCCGTCCACAGGATGACGCCCACACTGCCGATGATGATCGTCAGGGCCAGCAGTCCGATGCGGACGATTTCCTCACGCTTCTGGCGGCTGCGCCACAGGTAGCGACCCAGCCCGATGATGCCCAGCACGGTCAGGATGTCCATGATCACATAGAATGCCTCAAAGGTCAGCACATTGACCGCCCCGAACAGCCCCCAGAAGCTGATACGGAACCCCTGGAACTCACTCAACAGCGTGTTGAGTGTGAAGACTTCTTCGCGCGGCCCGGCCACGGCGACCATCGTCTGCGTGCCGAACAATTCGCCGTAGAGCGTCAAATTGCGGGCATACCACCACCCGGCCAGCATGGCCCAGACGATGACGACGCTGCCGCTGAACACAAGGAAGCCGCGCAGGTCACGCCGCCGCATGGCCACCCACAGCCCTGCCAGCATAACGATCGGCATGAGCACCAGCCCGCTCAGCTTGCTGAGCGCGGCCAGCGCCAGCAGTACGGCCAGGATGACACTCCGGCGCAGCATGAAACCATCCCGCAGCAGGAGCAGCATCTGCCAGGTAATCAGGCTGCAGAGGGCAATGGTGAGGTTGTCATTGTTGACCGAGGCGCTGATGAACAGGAACATGGGGTTGAAGGCCGTCAGCCCGGCGGCCAGCAAGGCTGCCCCCGGCCGCTCTGGAGCGAGCAGCCGGGCGCTGGCGTAGACAGCGGCCACTGTGATCGCGCCGAGCACAATGCTGAACATGCGTACCAGATAAACGGCCAGCGCCGTTCCTTGCAGCAGCGGGTGAGGCGTCTCATGCAGCACCAGATTCTTGTTGTCCGCCGCGCCGGGAATCCCGGCTTTGGCGTGGGGGTTGGGCTGGCGCATGGCGTCGAAGTCGTCGAGATTCACCGGGGCCACAAGGGCGCTGGCCAGTAGATAGTACAGCGGCGGCTGGCTGCCTTCCTGCTCCCAGGCCGTTTCCTCTCCCACGACCTGGACAGGCAGCTCGCCAGTCGTCACGATGGCCTCGATCACGCCGAAATGCCACAGCTCATCGGAGGCTTCAAAAATCGGCGTGGCCCAGGCGTAGATCAGCGCCAGAGCCACAAAGCCGATCAGGACTATGTGCAGGGGAGACCATGCCTTGGGCATAGGAAAGGCCTTTCATGTGCCAGCCAATCGCGCGGCCTTATTTATATCCTGTTTTCCATGCATGCGGAAGGTATCCGGTATCCAGCCTTCGCGGGGACAGTCGACTGGGTTATCTCTGTAAACACCGGCACCTATATGGTTGCCCTCGAAAGCACTGGAGGGCGCATCAACTACATGCTGACGGTCAGTCAGGCGGATAGCGCAAATCCGGACGCGCCCGGCACCCGGCAGTCCGCACGATGAGCACCTGTGTCCGTGCGCCAGAAGTGGAAATGCCCGGCATTTGCCCGGAGGAAAATACAGCGCGCGCCCTATGGGGGCACGCGCACTGCGCTAACCAGGTCGAGTCCGAGAATTCTGTTAGATCGGGTGAATATCTACAGTACGGCCTGATGCTGCAGACTGCATGATTGCGTCACAAATGAGGGCATTCCTATAGCCGTCCAGGAATGTAGCGCCTATCGGATCAACCGGCCGGTCATTCACGATTGCGTCGAGAAAATGATAGAATTCATGCACAAAGGTATGCTCCCAGCCGATGATATGTCCCTGTGGCCACCAGTGGGCAATATAGGGGTGTTCCGGCTCAGTGACCAGCACGTTATGGAAGCCCTGCGTGTTGGCTGGCGTGTCATCCGCCCAGAAGACATTCAACTCATTGAGACGCTCCAGGTTGAAAACGATGCTGCCTTTTTCCCCGTTGATTTCGATCACCTGGTGATTTTTGCGCCCCCTGGCAAAGCGTGACGCTTCCAGCGTGCCCAGTGCCCCGCTCTCAAATTCAAGCAGCGCGGTGAACGCATCATCAACATCAACTTTGCCTGTACCACTGCCATCTGGCAGGGGGCGCTCGTCAATGAACGTTCTGGTCATCGCCATGACCCGTGCCGGTTCCCCGACGAGATACCGCGCCAGATCAATGATGTGCGAGCCAAGATCGCCCAGCGCCCCGCTGCCCGCCAGCGCTTTTTCCAGCCGCCACACGCGCGGGAACTGCGGGTCCATGATCCATTCTTGCAGATACACGGCGCGGAAGTGGTAAATACGCCCCAGTTTGCCCTCCAGAATCAACTGGCGGGCCAGCGCCAGTGCCGGTACGAAGCGGTAGTTGAAGCCCACCATGTGC
>JALSTC010000145.1 GCA_026983935.1 Ardenticatenia bacterium | reverse complement strand
GCCAGAGATGCTCTTATTACGACCGGTGGTGCCAGGCCGGGCGATGTAGTGCTGCTCACCAAAGGTATTCCGATTGAGGCAACAGCGATCATTGCTCGTGAGAAACGAGACGAACTCGTTCCGCATCTCGGAGCGGCACTGATTGATCGGGCGGCAGCGTACCTGACCGATCCGGGGATCAGCGTGCTGCGGGATGCCCAAATTGCGGTTCGGGCTGGCCAGGTGACCAGCATGCATGATCCCACGGAGGGCGGATTGGCGACGGCGCTGTGGGAACTGGCGGAAGCAAGCGGTCATACCATCGCGGTGACTGTGACAGAATGGCCTGTGTGCCCGGAAGGTGCGCAGTTGTGCGCTTTCTACGGCCTTGATCCGGCTGGTGCGATTGCCTCCGGGGCCCTGCTGCTGACTGCTGTGCCAGAGTCGGCCCCGGCGGTGATACAGGCACTTGAAGAGGCCGGTATTCCCGTTTTCCGTCTGGGAGAAGTGAAAGGCGGCCCGGAAGCAGTGCTGTTCCACGGGCAGGAACTACCCCGGCCCTCTCGTGATGAAATCGCACGACTGTTCGAATGACAGCCGCGATCAACGAACAACAAACAAGTGAATCTTTACAGCCCATATCAAAAGTGGTATAAAAGGCTCACCTGCCCTGCCCGTGATGCCGCACCCAAGTTTTGAGCCAACACTCGAAATAATGGGTGTCGCCATCTGGGGATACGAAGCGTTAGGCTCCGGCCAAGGCTGAGGTCTTCAGTAGGCACCCACCTGCGAAAGCAGGTTCAAAACAGGCAGCACACGGCAAGGCGGGTAACCTTTTTATAGACAGGCGCCCCCGGCGTTTTCCGGAGGCGCTGTTTCTTTCTCACAAGGGGAGGGCGGCAGCTATTCCCGGACGTGCCCCTCACCCACGATGATCCACTTATAAGTTGTCAGCTCTTTTAACCCCATCGGGCCGCGAGCATGCAGTTTTTGCGTGCTGACGGCAATTTCCGCCCCCAGACCAAGCTGTCCGCCATCCGTGAATCGCGTGGACGCATTGACGTAGACAGCCGCCGAGTCGATTTCATTCAGAAAGCGTTCAATGGCAGCAGCGTCTGTTGATAGGATGCCGTCAGAGTGGCTTGTGCCGTGTGTTTGGATATGTGTGATCGCTGTATCCAGATCGGGCACTACGCGGATGCCCAGTGTCAGGCTCAGCCATTCGGTGTCCCAGTCGCCCTCTTGAGCCGGAGAAACATGAGGATTGCCGTCCAGCAATGCGGTCGCTTTGTCGTCCACACGGAAGGTGACGCCATCCTCCGCCAGCCGCTCGACAACCCGCGGGATAAACTGCCCGGCGATACTATCCTGCACCAGCAGGGTATCCAGCGCATTGCATACAGAGGGCCGCTGGACTTTCGCATTCTGCACAATATTCAGCGCGGCAGAGAGGTCTGCCGTCTCGTCCACGTACAGGTGGCAGATGCCGATCCCGCCGGTAATAACGGGGATGGTGCTGTGCTCGCGGCAGAAGGTGTGCAGGGCATTGCCGCCTCGCGGAATGATCATATCCACGTAGTCGCTGAGCCGCAGCAGTTCACCCACATATCGCCGGTCGGTATCGCGAATAAGCTGCACGGCGTCAACCGGCAGACTGGTTGTTGCCAGCGCCTCGCGAATGGTATCTACCAGTGCGATATTACTGTTAAGCGTTTCAGAGCCGCCGCGCAGGATAACCGCGTTACCGGTCTTGAGGCACAGTCCAGCCACGTCCACGGTTACATTGGGACGGGCCTCATAGATGACGCCCAGCACGCCAATGGGGACGCGCCGTTTGCGAATCTGCAGGCCGTTGGGCAGTGTCCTGGCCTCGAATTCTTCCCCTATCGGGTCGGGCAGTTCGGCCACCCTGCGCATGTCGGCAGTGACGCCGGACAGACGTTTTTGCAGGTCAAGCCGGTCAAGAAGAGCCGGGGACAGTCCCGCCGCCCTGCCATTTTCCAGATCAATGGCGTTAGCTTGTAGAATGGCATTCTGGTTGGCATCAATCGCATCGGCGATAGTGCGCAGTGCTGCCGTCTTGTCAGCCGTCTCGAAGTTGCGGAGTGCTCGCGCTGCATCTTTGGCGCGCTGTCCGATTGCCTGCATGTCGATGCCCATTGTTGTGCTCCCTTCTGCGTGTCAGATGATTACCATGTTATCACGGTGGATGGCGGCATCGCCATAGGTATAGCCGAGCACCTCAATGATTTCCCGTGAATGCCGCCCTGCGAGACGGGCCAGCTCGGTGCTGGCATAACTGGTCAGGCCCTGGGCCAGCGGCTGTCCCTGCTCATTTTCGACCATGACCACCGCGCCGCGCTCGAATGTGCCCTTTACAGCGCGGATGCCGACCGGCAGCAGACTGGCGCCGCCCTCCCGCAGCATACGCGCCGCGCCACGGTCAACCTGCAGCGTGCCCTGCGGGCGCTCTGCCAGCAGCCAGCGTTTGCGGCTTTCCAGATGATCCACGGTAGCCGGGAAGGTGGTTCCCAGCGGCTCCCCGCGCAGCAGCCGCAAGAGCACATCAGGGGTGCGGCCGTTGGCGATGATCGTCTTCGTGCCACTGCGCGTGGCAAGCTGGGCTGCCTGTATTTTGGTGACCATTCCACCGATGCCCAGGCCGGTCGCGCTGTCACCTGCCAGCGACCAGATGTGCTCGTCTATCGTATCTATCTGCCGGATCAACCGGGCGTCAGCATGAAGCCGGGGGTCACGGTCATACAGCCCGTCCTGATCGGTCAGCAAGATCAGCAGGTCGGCGTCCAGCATTGCCGCAATCTGAGCGGAAAGATTGTCATTGTCGCCAAGTTTGATTTCATCTACGGCCACCGTGTCGTTTTCATTGACAACCGGAATGATGCGGTAATCGAGCAGTGTGCTCAGTGTGTTTCGGGCGTTCAGGTAGCGTGTGCGGTGCGAAAAATCGCTGTGCGTGAGCAGCACCTGTCCGATGTGGACATCGTACAGACCGAACAGCGTGCTGTAAACCTCCATCAGATAGCTCTGGCCTACGGCAGAGAGCATTTGTTTGGCAGGCAGGTGAATCGGCAGATCGGGATAGTCCAGCAGTTCCCGTCCGGCAGCCATTGCACCGGAAGAAACCAGCGTGATACGATGTCCTTCCTGCCAGAGGATCACGATCTGCCGGATGATCTCCAGCATATCCGGGCGGGAAAGGCGCGGCGTGCCACCGGTCAGCGTGCTGGTTCCGACCTTGACGATAACGGTCTTTGTGGGGAACATTCCGTTCATGTGTCTATCATACCCTGACTGGCGGAAGAATCCATGAGTTTTTCTGGCCAATACCGGAATCAGGTTGCGTCCACTTGTCGTTCAGGTGTACACCTGCTGTGACCGGACAGAGTGTCGTAGACCTTACTTGTTTGCGCGTCTGGTTGTGCTACACTGCTGCATATACGGCATGGTAAGGAAGTATTTATGTGGCGTCAATTGACCATTCAGCGCCTGACAGTCGCAATCCTTTTTATTTTGCTCTTCGCAATGGCAGTACGTACGCCGGTGGACACCGATATCTGGTGGCATCTGCGCAGTGGAACTTATGAACTGGCGCATGGCACGGTTGTTGGGGCCGACCTTTTTTCTCACACGCGGGCCGGTGAACCCTGGATCAATCATAGCTGGGGATCGCAGATCATCATGACGCTGGTCTATGAGGCATTTGGTGGGCATGGCGAGCCGGGTGATGGCGGCAGCATCGGCCTGGCACTGCTCACCGCGCTGCTGGCAACGGGCGGGATGGCACTGGTTTACAAGGCCTGCCCCGGCAATGTCTATGTCAAAGCATTCGCCCTGGTGCTGGGAGCAGCCGCAGCAGCGGTATTCTGGTCGCCGCGTCCGCAGATGTTCACCTTCTTCTTCAGCGCGTTGGTTTACTACCTGCTGCATCTCTACAAACGTGAGCATGTGGATCGCCTGTGGTGGCTGCCGGTGGTCATGATGGTGTGGGGGAACCTTCACGGCGGCTTTGCCATCGGCTTCATTGTGATGTTCGGCTTTCTTGCCGGAGAGGTGGCGGGGAATCTGTTCGATCCGGGTGGTGCTGATGTGATCGGCTGGCGCGGCATTGGCAAGATCGCGCTGGTGATGGGTGTATCGGTGCTGGCGATGGTCATCAACCCGTTTGGACCGCAGATTCTGCGTGTGCCGTTTGCCACGGTCAATATTGGTGTTTTGCAGGACTTCATCCAGGAATGGGCATCGCCGAATTTTCATGAGCGGCAGACGTGGCCGTTTATCTTTCTCCTGCTGGGGGCGCTTGGCTTTGCCGGCCTGAGCAAAGAGCGGCTGGATTGGACCGATCTGGCGCTGGTTTCCGGGACGGCGTTTATGGCCCTGCTGGCAGGGCGTAATATTGCGCTGTTCGCCGTGGTGACCACGCCGGTGCTGGCT
>JALSTC010000144.1 GCA_026983935.1 Ardenticatenia bacterium | reverse complement strand
AGTGTCGCCGACTTTCTTGCTGCTGAGGATGCGGTGCAGATCGTCCAGGCCTTCGACGGCCTTGTCGTCTGCTCCTACCAGGATGTCCCCTGCCAGGATTCCGGCAGCGGCGGCGGGTGTCCCTGCTTTGACTTCGTGTACGAAGACGCCGTGTGTTTGTTCGAGTTTGTGGTGTCGCACCAGGCCGGGGTAAAGCCGCTGGCGTTCCCCTGCGATCCCCAGGCGCGGCCGCTGCACCCTGCCGAATGCGATCAGATCGCGAGCGACGACCTGTGCCGTTGCGCTGCTGATCGCCAGGTTGATACCCTGCGCTTCAACGAGGCTGGCCGTATTGATGCCGACCACCTGCCCGGCACTGTTGACCAGCGGTCCACCGCTCATGCCGGGATTGTAAAGAGCGCTGGTCTGGATCAGGTCTTCCAGCAGGCGGCCCGAAGGCCCGCGCAGACGGCGACCCAGCGCGCTGACGATGCCCGCTGTGGCGACGACGCCGTCGCCGTCCGGGTTGCCCAGGGCGATCACCACGCTGCCGATCTGCAAAGCCCCCGAATCGCCCCATGCGGCGGCGCTGAGGTTCTCAGCTTCGATCTTGACGACGGCGAGGTCGGCGTCGGCATCCGCGCCAATGACCTCACCCGGCAGCGCTGTGCCGTCGTGCAGGTGCACGAGGACATGCCTTGAACTGCGAACGACATGAAAGTTGGTGACGATGTGCCCGGCCTCGGCGTCAATGATGACTCCGGAGCCATGATCTGTCCGGGCACGACCCCGCTGCCATTTGGGGCCGCCTTTGGTCGCCTTGACGCGAACCACGGCGGGGGCTGCGGCGGTCACGATGGTGTGAATGGCCTCGCTGTAGGCATCCAGCGTGGCCTGGGCCGATGCATGATCGGTCATGATAAGGTGCTCCTTACTCTGTGAACGATTCTCGCCTTCTGCAACGCGCTCGCCACTCGGGCCACTCCCGCAGCGGCGGCCTCTTCAGAAGACGCAAGTTCAGTATAAGGGGTCGGAGGGTGGAAAATCAACCGTTTTCGGCGTTTCTGATGCCTTTCTAACGGGGAGTGGAGGCTGTGTTAGAATAACAGCGGCGGTTTAGCCTGGGGGAGAAGCAGCACGGAATGGACGCACAGGAGAAGATCGTCCGGGCAGCACAATTACTCGCTGGAAGTCGCCGGCTGGTGGTGCTGACCGGCGCGGGTGTCAGTAAGGAAAGCGGCGTGCCGACCTTCCGGGACGCACTTGACGGTTTGTGGGCGCGTTATGATCCACAGCAGCTTGCCACGCCGCAGGCTTTCCGGCGCAACCCGAAGCTGGTCTGGGACTGGTACGAATACCGGCGCAGCCTGGTGCGTGCCGCGCAGCCGAATCCGGGGCATCTGGCGCTGGCGGAACTGGAGCGCCTTTTACCCTTCGTGGTGATTATTACGCAGAATGTGGATGATCTGCATCAGCGGGCGGGCAGCAGCGACATCATCTCGCTGCACGGTGCGATCATGCGCAGCAGGTGCTTCGACAACTGCCGGGGTAATCCAACGCTCATAGACCTCTCCGCGCTGCCCCGTGCTGAGGCGCACGCCAGCCCGCCGCACTGCCCGTACTGCGGGGCCTGGGTGCGGCCTGATGTGGTCTGGTTTGGCGAATCACTGCCTGAGGCGGCTTTGCGGCGGGCGATGTCGCTCGCTGAGCAGGCGGATGTGATGCTGGTCGTTGGCACATCCGGCGTGGTGCAGCCTGCGGCCAGTCTGCCCTTTGTGGCGAAGGAGCACGGCGCGGCGGTGATCGAAGTCAATCCCAGCCCCGGCGGCATCACACCGATCGCCGATCTGTGGCTGGATGGGCCGTCGGGGGAAGTGCTGCCGGCAGTTGCTGCCGCTGTTCGGGCACTGCGGGAGGAAGCGTCAGAAGATGAGAGATAGGCTGCTGCGGACGCTGCTCAGGGTTGCAATGCTGGCGGCGGCTGTGCTGCTGGGAGCAGCGGCTGTGCTGGCCCAGCGCAGTTATGACGCCCCGATTGAGGTCTATGTCATGCGGACGCCGCCTGAAGCCAGCGCCGGGCTGTCCCGTGTGATTTTTATCGACTCGGTGACGGGCGAAACGGTTTCTGCGGATGTGGAAGGCGGTCGTTTCACTATCGTTGGCGGCTATGTGCTCTATCAGCAGCCGAATGGGACGCTGTTCCGTCTGTGGCCGGACGGGCGCACAGAACTGCACCCCTTCATCCAGCCTGCGCCGGAAACACAGCAGATCGACTGGGTGGTCTCACCGGATCAGAACTGGATTGCCTGGACATTGGCCAACCGGGCTGGAGGAGGGCAGGTGGTGACGATCACCACGCTGGCCCGCGCTGATGGCACTGAGCCGCGTGTGCTGCTGATGGATGGGCCGGACGCTTTTATGCGCATCCGGCCGCTGGCACTGACGGATGACGGGATTTTCTTCTTCGATCGTCAGCCGCAGGGCGTGGGCGATTATTTCTTCTACTCGCAGTACGCGGCGGTCCACCGCCTCGATCCCGGTTCAAGTGAACCGCGCCTGCTGCCATTTGAGCCAAACTGTTTTTGCGGGGCGGGGCTTTCGGCTGATGGACGGTATTTTGCCCGGCTGGAGCGGGTCAGTGAGACGGGCGGCTATGATATGCGGGTCTGGAATCTGGAGGCGGGGCTTGACTCGTTTGCGCCTTCGATACCTGCCCCTTATGAGATCGCGGGGGCGGTTCTGGTGGCTCCTGATGGCTCGCGTGTGGTCTACAGCCTGGCCAACAATTTGACTCTGGACAGCGCGGGGAGCGGGCGCGAGCGCTTCATGCTGGCGCTGGTGGATGTGGCGGCTGAAGAGCAGCGTCCTCTGCTGTTCAATCCCCTGCTTGTGCCGTTGCTGCCGATGGGCTGGACGGATGGCGGGGGCAGTGTGCTGCTCTATAATCCCCGTCAGGATGGCACATGGAAGCTGATTCTGGAAACCGGGGAAATCCGCCAGGTGTCCGGCGGCACCCGAATCGGCATGATCCGCTGATCAGCCGAACCCCTCGCGGAATGCTGTTACCGCTTTCGGCCCGTTGCGTGCCAACCCTTTGTAAAATGCTTCCCGGTCGCTGAGTCTGTAATCGAGTCACCAGGAACCAGCGGATCGCTGGCCTTTGTGCTGAAATAAGGGGAGAATAGGGCGGAGCGGAGACTGAGCGGGGTGTTTGCCTTCGCGGTTTCTCTGGTGTTGCATATGCTGCGCAAAGGATAGATGAGAACCATGACTGATGGAATCAATTATGCTGTTGTAGGTGCCGGGCGGCAGGGAACAGCAGCGGCTTACGACATGGCAAAATGGGGCGGTGCAGCCAGTGTGCTGCTGGCCGATTTTGATGGCGCGGCTGCCAGGCGTGCGGCGGAGCGGGTCAACCAGTTGATCGGGCGCGATATTGCCACGTCGGCGCAGGTAGATGTGCGCGACTACGATGCACTGGTCGAACTGCTGAAGCCGGTTGATGTGTACCTGTGCGCTGTGCCGTTCAAGTTTATCCTCGGCTGCACACAGGCTGCCATCCAGGCCGGGACGCATATGGTTGATCTCGGTGGACACACGGACACCGTGCTCAAGCAGTTGGTGATGACCGACGAGGCAAAGGCCGCCGGGGTGACTGTCGTGCCGGACTGTGGTATGGGGCCGGGACTGAACAACACGCTGGGCATCTATACAGTTGAGCAGTTGGAGACACGCGGGGCGATCCCGCGCGAGGTTCGCATCTGGGACGGCGGGCTGCCCAAAGACCCGCCCGAACCCTGGGGCTATCAGTGCTCATTCCACATCAACGGCCTGACCAACGAGTATGATGGTCAGGCGGTTTTCCTGCGTGACGGCAAGATCACACGAGTGGATACGTTCACCGAGCTGGAAGAGCTTGAATTTGAGGGCGTCGGCAAACTGGAAGCGTTCGTCGCGTCCGGCGGTACGTCCACCGTGCCTTACACTTATGAGGGCAAACTGCAGGTTTACGAGAATAAAATCTGCCGCTATCCCGGCCACTTCGTTCAGTTTAAGGCGTTCAAGGACCTGGGGTTGTTTGAGGAAGAGCCGGTAGAGATTGTACCGGGGACGGCCCGTATCAGTCCGCGCCAGTTTTATCATGCCCTGATCGGCCCGCAGATTGAAGTGGATCGGGTGATCGATGTCTGTGTGATGCGGGCCAAAGGCACCGGTGAGCAGAACGGGCAGGATGTTTCACTGGTGGTTGATCTGATTGACGAATACGATGAAGCGACTGGCTTCACCGGCATGGAGCGCCTGACCGGCTGGCATGCGGCCATCATGGCTGAGCTGATCGCGAAGGGAGAGGTTGAGCCGGGTGTATGGCCGCTGGAAAAGGCGGTGACGGCCACGCGCTTCATGGAGAAAGTGCGTGAACGCGGCTTCCGCGTCACAGAGCGCTGGGAAGAACCG
>JALSTC010000143.1 GCA_026983935.1 Ardenticatenia bacterium | reverse complement strand
TAAGTCTCCTGCCTGTATGACTCGTGGCAGTATGGCCGTGCGTACAAAGCCTCTTCTGCCGATTCCATGAGCGGCCGTATTCTCATTTGTGTGCAGGGGCAGGTCTCTTTTATAATAGGCATTGTTAAGCCCTCTTTAAGAGAGTGGGCGTATTTGTTTCTTTCAGTAAAACCATCAGGAGGTCTGTGTCACATGAAGAAAAGATTGCCCGTTTTGTTGATCCTGGTATTGTTGTTCGTTATTGCACCCGTCGGGGCGCAGGAGAACACACTGACCGTTCTCTGCACGCCGCAGGAAGACTGGTGTGTCGCCATGACGCAGGCGTTTGAAGCGGAGACCGGCATCGCCACTTCTTACGTGCGCATGTCTTCCGGTGAATCGCTGGCCCGTCTGCGCGCCACCGCTGACAATCCCGAATTTTCCGTCTGGTGGGGCGGCCCGGCGGATGCCTTCATTGCCGCGACCGAAGAGGGGCTGCTGGATCAGTACTTCTCGCCGAATGCGGAGGTAATTCCCGATCAGCAAAAAGACCCCGATGGCTACTGGACCGGCGTCTATGTGGGCGCACTGGGCTTCTGCTCCAACGTCGAGATTCTCGATGAACTGGGCATTGATCCGCCGACTTCCTGGCAGGACCTGCTCGACCCGGCCCTGCAGGGCAACGTCGCCATGGCACACCCCGCGACCTCCGGCACGGCCTTCACCGCCTTCTGGACGAACGTAACGCTGGCCGCCGACGCGCTGGAGCGTGAGGCTATGGAAGCGGACGGCATGAGCGAAGAAGAAATCGAGGAAGCGATGGCGGCTGGTGAATACACCGGCGCGGGCTATGACGAAGAGGGCTTCCCGACCGAAGACGCCATCGATCGCGCGTTCGAGTACTTCGCCCAACTGCACCAGAACATCCTCCAGTACACCCGCTCCGGGTCTGCACCGGGCCGTATGGCCGGGGCCGGTGAAATCGCCGTCGCCATCATCTTCTCGCATGACTGCGTCAAGCTGCAGGTTGAGGGCTTCGAGGATATCCTCGTGACCACCTTCCCCGAAGAGGGAACCGGCTACGAAATCGGCGGCATGGGCATCATCGCAGGCGGGCCTGAACCAGAGGCCGCCCGCATATGGTATGACTGGGCGCTGACGCCGGAGGCGCAGGCCATCGGCGCGACGGTGAACTCGCTGCAACTGCCGACCAATCCCGATACCCCCGTCCCAGAGCTGTCGGTGAATCTGGAAGAAGTCAACCTGGTGAACTATAACTTCGTGGCTGCCGGGATGAACCGCACGGCCATGGCCGAGCGTTTCGACCAGGAAATCGCGCCACAGCCGACCGAGTAATCGGCACGCAGGTGCAACACTAGTTTTAACGCCCCCGTCAGTGCATATGCCTGGCGGGGGCAATGCAATGAAGGGGGTACGGCCTTGACTGCAATATCACCACGCCGCTACGTTGACCAGTTCCGCCGCATCTTTCAAGACCCCATCCTGGCGATCAGCCTGATCGTGGTGACCGTGTTCCTGCTGCTGGCTGTTGTGCTGCCTATCCTGGCAATGATAGGTGAGAGCACATCGCCGGAGGGTCGCCCGCTGTTCGCGCACTACCTGGGCACATCTACCTACCAGACCATCATCAGCAACACGGTGGTGATGGGGCTGGTGGTGGCAACCGTCGGGACTGCGCTGGGTTTTCTCTTCGCCTATGTACAGGTGAAAGTCAAAGCGCCGTTCAAACGTTTCATGCACATCGTCGCCCTGATTCCCATCATTTCGCCGCCGTTTGCCGTCGCCACGGCCACCATCGTGCTGTTCGGACGCAACGGGCTGATTTCCAAAGGTATCTTTGGCGTGCGCTACAACATCTACGGGCTTCACGGGCTGACTCTGGTGCTGGCGCTGTCATATTTCACAGTGGTTTACCTGAACCTCAAGGGAATGATGCAGGCACTCGACCCGGCGCTGGAAGAAGCAGCGACCAACCTGGGCGCGAGCAAGTGGCGCATCTTCCGCACGGTGACCGTACCGATGTTGATTCCCGGTCTGCTCAGTTCGTTCCTGCTGCTCTTTGTGGAATCCATCGCCGATCTGGGGAATCCGCTGGTGATGGGCGGCAATTATGAAGTGCTCTCCACACGTATTTATATCTCGGTCATCGGTCTGTATGATACAACGGCGGCGGCGGTATTCTCGGTGATCCTGCTTGTGCCTTCGCTGACGGTCTTCATTGTGCAGCGCTACTGGATCGGGCGTATGTCGGTCGTCTCGGTTACGGGCAAACCAACCGGTACGCCGCAGTTGATCACCAATCGCTGGGTGCGCTGGCCGCTGTTCGGGCTGACGATGTTCATCACACTGTTGATCATATTGATCTATGCGACGATTTTCATCGGTGCGTTCACACGGGTTGTCGGTGTAAATAACGATTTCACGCTCGACCATTTTGATTTCGTTATCAACGGCTACGGCTCGGCAGCGATGACGGATACAACAACCCTGGCCGCCGTCGCGACTCCGCTGGCGGGCCTGCTGGGGATGCTTCTGGCGTTCCTGGTCGTGCGCAAGGAGTTTCTGGGGCGCAGTGCGCTGGACTTCGCCGGGATGCTCGGCATCGCCGTGCCCGGTACAATTCTGGGCATCGGCTTTCTGCTGGTGTTCAATAATCCGATCCAGTTGACTCTACCTTTTGGCGGTGCGGAGCCGCTCACCATCACGCTGATCCCCAAGCTGACCGGCGGGCGGGCGATACTGGGCGGCGCACTGGCGATCGTGATCGTCTACATTGTGCGCAGCGTTCCGGCGGCGCTGCGGGCGGGCGTTGCCGCGCTGACCCAGATCGATCCGGCCATTGAGGAGGCTTCCATCAGCCTGGGGGCGGACAATGCCCGCACCTTCCGCAAGATCACGCTGCCGCTGATCCGCCCGGCGTTTCTCTCCGGCCTTATTTACGCCTTCGCCCGCTCAATGACCTCACTGTCGGCTATCGTGTTCCTGACCACACCACAAACCAAGATCATGACCCATCAAATCCTGAACGAAGTCGAGAATGGACGCTTTGGCAATGCGTTTGCCTACTGCGTCATTCTCATCCTGATTGTGCTGGTGGCGATCAGCATCCTGTACCTGACGGTTGGCTCCACCACCGGTGCCGAGCGCACGCTGGAAGGAGGCGCATAAATGGCCGGTAATGGCAACGCACGGCGGGACTCTACGGGTGACCTGCGTCTGGAAAATCTTTCCAAAATCTTCCCGGAACGCGAGGGACAGGGAGAGGTCCGGGCGGTTAACGATGTTTCGCTGACCATTTCTGCCGGAGAATTTGTCACGCTGCTTGGCCCGTCCGGCTGCGGCAAGACGACCACCCTGCGCCTGATCGCGGGCTTTGAGCTGCCGACTTCCGGGCGCATTCTGCTCGACGGCAAAGACATCAGCATGCAGCCGCCCAACAAGCGCGATATGTCACTGGTCTTCCAGAGTTACGCCTTGTTCCCGCACATGACCGTCTTTGACAACATCGCTTATGGGCTGCGGACGGCAGGCATGCCCAGAGCGCAGGTTCAGGCCAAAGTGAACGAGGCGCTGGCCCAGATGGATCTGGAAGGATTGGGGGAGCGGCGACCTAATGAATTGTCCGGCGGGCAGCAGCAGCGGGTGGCCCTGGCCCGATCATTGGTGATGGAGCCGCGTGTGCTGCTGTTTGACGAGCCGCTTTCCAACCTCGATGCCAAGCTGCGCGTACAGATGCGCAGTGAAATTCGCCGCTTGCAGCGGCGGCTGAACATCACCAGCGTCTACGTTACCCACGACCAGATCGAAGCGATGGCAATGTCGGACCGCATCGTGGTGATGAATGCGGGCCGTATCGAGCAGATCGGAACGCCGCAGGAGGTCTATCGCTATCCGCAGTCGCGGTTTGTGGCCGATTTTATCGGGCGTGCCAACTTCATCGAAACCCGCGTTGAGGCGGTGGATGGCGAGCAGGTGACGGCGACAGTGCTGGGGCGGACGGTACACGTGCCGATGGAACCGCTGCCGAAGGTCAATGACCCGCTGGTGGCCGTGCTGCGCCCGGAGAGTCTGTATATCACCGATGACACGGCAGGCTATCCGGCGGTGATCGAGCAAACGATGTATCTGGGCGCAGAGACGGAGTACATCGTGCAGGCAGAAGGCCAGGCCCTGACCGTGATCGAGAGCGGCTTGAGCGCGCTGCGCCTGTTTGACGAAGGCCAGACGGTGGGGCTGAGTTTTGAGGACGAGGCCATCCACTTCCTGCCGCAGACCGAATCGGTGGCCGTCTGATCCCGGCAGACCACCAGAGAACGGCGTTCAAAGAATCTGCTGCATCATGGCTCTGACGGCCTGATACACCGGCGAGTCATCGCCCAGTTCGACCAGCGGGCGGCCTTCAAATTCGAAGGCCATCAGGTCTTCATCATGCGGCAC
>JALSTC010000142.1 GCA_026983935.1 Ardenticatenia bacterium | reverse complement strand
CCGGTCAGCATCACGCGGGCGTTGGTCGCCCGGTCGGCGGCCAGGGCGGCCAGCACCAGCGGCCCCGGCAGGTCGGCGTCATCGCGGCTGTAGCCCTCGCCCGCCCACACGGCGGCCAGATCGGTCTCGCCGTAAGCCTCCGCAGAAGTCAGCAGAATCGGTGTGCGATCTACCGCTGCCATGGACGGCGGCTCACCATCGCGGGGCACGACCTCCATGGAGCGGCTGCCGAAGAAGACCACCGGCATCGTCTCACCCAGCCGCTGCGTGACCGGGTGCGGCAGCACATTGCCACTGACCACGTTCACTGCGCTCTGAAAGCTGCTGCCGGGGTCTATCACCAGATCGTCATGCAGCATCAGGCCGAACCGTTCGGCCAGATAAGCCCGCAGTGGGTCATCAGCATCGAGGAACGTATCCTCCGGGTCAAGCGGCGCATTGGCCGCCACGAAAACCCGCCCGCCGTTGGCCAGGTATAAGTCCAGTGCGGCGACCTCCTCCGCCGTGAAGCGCGTCCTCGCCCCGGCGATCAACAGCGCCGTCGCGTCTGTGGGGACGCCCGCCCCGATCAATGTCTGCGCGTCCAGCGTATCGGTCAGGATGCCCTGTGCCGCCAGCCCATCGAAGATGCCGGAAAGCCCGTCCGGGGTGGCATCGGCGGGATCGGGTTCGCCGTGCCCGATGGTGAAATACACGCGGAACTGGCCCGCCGCCATCAGCCGCAGCAGGGCATTGGCGACGGCCCGCTCCTGTGCACCGGAGGGATCGATGGGTTCGATCACGGTCAGGTCGGGTTCGCCCGTCGTCGGGTCAACATAAGTCAGGAAGGCCGAGCCGTCCTGCTGAAAGCCGAAGCGCTCCGCCAGCACGGGGTTGGCGTTGGGGTCAATGTAGACCACGCGGAAGCGGTCGCCCGCCGCCACCTCAAAGAGGTGGAAGACCGCATTGTCGCGGTCCAGCCTGGGCAGCGCCGCGCCGGAGTAGAAGCCGGTGAGCTGCACGGGGCGATCCAGCCGCCGCACCACGTCCATCGTCTGCGGGCTGAGCGTGTAGTTCTGCGGCAGGGTCATGTCCACGGCGATGCCGCGCCCCGCCGCCCAGCCGTAGGCCGCCACCGCAGCGGCGATCACGATCAGGCTGGAGAGAATGCCACCGCCGCCGTAGCGGGCCGTCCGCCCCGTGATCCAGCGGCGGAAGTCCTGCGGCGCGGCGATAACCCACAACGCCAGCCCGGTGATGCCCGCGATCAGAGCCGCTGCGCTGGCCGTGGTAAAGCCGCCCTGCCAGATCACCAGCGCCAGCGTGATGACCAGCGCCGCCCCACCGAGGACACTCCCGGCACGGCCTAATTGCCTGCGTGTGAGCACGATCCGGTCGTTCATCCGCGCCACCGCCTTGCCGCCACGATCTGCGTGGTGATGAACAGCATCACCGCCATCAGCCCGACATAGAAGAACACGTCCTCCAGCCGGAAGATTCCCAGCAAAAACGACGTGGAATGATGGGCACGCAGGCTCAACGCCCGCACAAAACGCGCCGCTTCCACACCGATGTTGTCGAACAGCGCCCCGACCGAATCGGCCAGCCACAGCAGGAACAGCACGGCCATGCTCAGGAAGCCGGCGATGATCTGGTTTTCCGTCAGCGCGGAAAAGAGCATCCCGACGGCAATCACGCTGCCCCCGTAGAGCCAGATGCCGATATAGGCGGCGATGACCGCGCCGATATCCGGCGTGCTGAAGGTCAGCATGACGATCTGGTAGACTATCGTGCTCAGCAGCAGCAGGCTGTAATAGGCCCACGCGCCCAGGAACTTACCCAGCACGATCTCCGCGTCGCGGATGGGCATGGTCAGCAGCAGCTCGATCGTCCCCTCGCGGCTTTCCTCCGCCATCAGGCGCATGGTCAGCAGCGGCGCGAGGAAAATCATGATGAAGGCGAAGAAGCCCAGAATCATCGTGCCGTCGGCGGGCGCGACGCCGTTACGCTGCCGCAGGTCAATCATGAAGACCATCCCCGCCATGAACAGCAGGGCGAACGCCACCAGATAGGCGATCGGCGACGTGAAATACTGGCGCATCTCGCGCTTGAAGATCACCCAGACGCCGTGCATCAGCGTTTGCTCCGCCGCTTTGCGGCCTTTTTCTTCGGTTTCTTCGGCCTGCCGCCGCTTCTCAGCGGGGCAGCCAGCTCTGCCGTCGTCAGCTCCAGGAAGATTTCCTCCAGCGTCATGGCCCAGGGCCGCAGCTCGATCACGCGCCAGCCGTGGGCCAGCATGGTTTCCACGATATCGCCGCGGGCATCGGTTCCTCGTGCCAACTGGATCAGGTAGCCGTCGCCCTCCGGCGCTGCTGCTTCCACGCCGCCGGTGGCTTCCAGCGCGGCGATAACATCCCCCTGTGGGGGCGTCTGCTCCAGCCGCAGGTAAACACGCCCGCCGCGCTGCAAGCGGTCGCGCAGAGTCTGCGGCGAGCCTTCCGCCACAATGCGCCCGCCCTCGATGATCAGCACGCGGTCGCAGACCTGCTCCGCTTCCGAGAGGATATGCGTGCTGAACATCAGCGTGCGATCTTGGCCCAGCTCGCGCACAAGCTGCCGCACTTCGATAACCTGATGCGGATCGAGACCGATGGTCGGCTCGTCGAGGATCAGCACTTCGGGGTCATGCACCAGCGCCTGCGCCAGGCCGACGCGCTGCCGCATCCCTTTGGAAATGTTGCGGATCAGGCTGTTGGCGCGTTCGGTCATGCCGACCCGGGCCAGCACCTCATCCACGCGGGCGCGGCGCTTCGGCACGCGCCGCAGATCGGCCACGAAATCCACGTAGCCGCGCACGGTCATATCCGGGTAGAGCGGCACGGTCTCCGGCAGATAGCCGATGTGCCGGCGGGCATCCAGCGATTCCTCAAAGATGTCCCACCCGGCGACGCGCACCACGCCGGACGTGGGCGGCATGTAGCCGGTCAGCACGCGCATGGTGGTGGTTTTACCCGCACCGTTCGGCCCCAGGAAGCCCAGAATCTCGCCGGGCTGCGCCGTGAAGCTGATGTCATCCACAGCCGTGAAGCTGCCGTATTTTTTGGTCAGATGGCGGACTTCGATCATGGCACCTCGCTCCGCCGCCGATAGTAATCCGCCCCGCCCGAACCGTCAAGCGACAAGCGCCCCGTGCGGAAAGGCAGGAGACCAGGGAAGAAGCGGAGAGCGCCTGGCGCCGGGCGAAAAGAATCCGTGCGAAGCCCGGCGTCCCCTCGCCCCGGAATCAATTCCGGGGCTGAGCATCCGGGGCTGAGCAAGCCAGGTCCAGATGAATCTGGACTGGTAGCCACCACCATCCCCACGAAGTCCGGTTTGAACCGGTCTTTTCCCGCCCCAGCCGGGGAATTCATTCTCCGGCGAGTGCTTTTGACAGATCAGCCATACGAAGATATAATTAGCAGCACTGAATATCAGCATCATAAACTTTCTACACGGAGACTCACCCATGCCCGATCCCCCCCACACACCCGATGACCCGACCCTTCAGGCCGACGTTCGTGCCATCCGGGGCCTCATGCTGCGCCTCAGCCAGGCCACACGCCGGCATCTCAGCCGGGACCTCGCCGCTCACGGGCTGACCCTGCCGCAGTATACGGCGCTGAATGTGCTCAAACACCGGGAGACCGGCTGCACCATGTCAGAGCTGGCCGAGGCGGCCTATCAGGTTCCGGCCACCATGACCGGCATCATCGATCGGCTGGCCGAACGCGGTCTGGTCGCCCGCCGCGCCGTGCCCGGCGACCGCCGCGCCCGCCATGTGGTGCTCACGGAAGCGGGGCGGCAGATGATAGAGGCCATTGAGCAGGGGCGGCAGGCGCACATCCGGGGGGTGCTGGCCGCATTCACGCCGCATGAGCGGCAGGAGCTTCAGCGCCTGATGTCCCGCTATCTGGATATTCTGCAGGCGGCAGAACACGTCTAAACGGAAAGGACTCATCAATCCGATGAAACACAATCGCCGTAATATCCTCATCCTGTTCTTTTCCCTGATCGTGGTGATGATCGGCTTCGGCGCGATGATCCCGGTCATGCCCTTTTACGTGGAAAGCTTCGGGGCCAGCGGCAGCGCGCTGGGCCTGCTGATGACGACTTATGCTGTGATGCAGTTCATTTTCGCGCCGCTGTGGGGCGCGCTCTCCGACCGCTACGGGCGCAAGCCGATCATCATCGTTGGTATGCTGGGCAACACCATTGCCCAGTTGATCTTCGGTCTTTCGACATCGCTGTGGATGCTGTTTGTGGCGCGGGCGCTGGCAGGCATTCTTTCCTCGGCCACGCTGCCCACCGCCATGGCCTATGTCTCCGACAGCACATCGGAAGAAGATCGGGGCGGCGGCATGGGCATCATGGGCGCGGCGATGGGCATCGGTATGGTGCTGGGGCCGGGCATCGGCGGCGC
>JALSTC010000141.1 GCA_026983935.1 Ardenticatenia bacterium | reverse complement strand
GGCCTCCGTCATCGCAATGCTGTAATCATCCAGACGAGAAGCCATCAGAAAAGCATCGTTCACGGGACTGCCATAAATATCACCGGAAAAACGGTAGATGTCCCCGAATGCGATGCCAACCGTCAGATGAATCGGGAGCGAGCCAATGTGCTGGCGGTTGTGCGTCATTGTGCTTTCCTGCAGCGCCAGGGCCGCGGAAACCGCATCGTTGGCATTGTGAAAGATGATCAGGGCTTTATCCCCCATGATTTTGGTGAGGATGCCGGAGAAGACGCGCGCAGCTTCCCGGTGAATGCGATGGAGCATGCTCAAGTGGGTTTCCAATTCCTGCGGTGGCAGGGAAGAGGTCAGCCGGGAAAAGCGCTTGATATCAGAGACCATGATGCAGGCATCCTGCTGCACGTGCAGTCGATCACGGCTCTTTAGCTCATAAATCCGAATGGGATCGGCCAGACCGCGCAAGATGTATGTATCCACATAGTGGAATTCAAACTCGGCTCGCTTGCACACGCCGCGTGTTGTGTCAGTGACATAGACTGCGCCGGGTGGTGTCATCTTCTCCAACCTGGCGACTGTGGCAATGCCATCGCCCAGCAGGTCGTCGTCGGTCACGATCACATCTGCCGTGTGAATGATGATGCGCAGCGTGCCAACAGACCTCCCACCAATGGTCAGGTTGCGGGTTTGCATGTTGCGCTGAATTTCCAGGGCAGCATGCAGGGCATCGCTGGCGCTTTCAAAGCTGGCAAGGTAGCCATCTCCAGTAAATTTGAACGGATCGCCGTTATGCTGCCGGATAGCGTGTGTGATCTGGGCCGTGACTTCTGTGATGTAATCTGCCATCTCCTCCCGGGATATCGCAGAGGTTGTTGTTGTGGAGCCTACGAGGTCTGCCTGGAGGATTGTCAGTGTGCGTGTTTTCATTGGTCTGAATCGTTGGGTAACCTCTTGGATAGATCGCGCTGGTCCCAAGTATAACAACGAATGGCTGTTGTTCCGAAGTCGTGTGACTCGGGTTATCTTTGTATTATGACTACACGAATTTTATCCACGAAATCCCATTTCGC
This sequence comes from Ardenticatenia bacterium, assembly GCA_026983935.1. Lineage (GTDB taxonomy): Bacteria > Chloroflexota > Anaerolineae > Aggregatilineales > Ch27 > JALSTC01. Next base: position 3,389 of record JALSTC010000141.1, on the reverse strand, counting down.
CCTGACATTCACACATGCCAGCAGGCACCTTCGCTGTTATCATTAGCCATCCGGTCTCTACTCTCCGGGTATATCGCTACCCGATCATTTGATGAAAGTGTGCAGAAAACAATGAATACCAATAACCTGATTTTTCTCCCGGAGGTCGCCGCGGCGCTGGCTGAAGGCCAACCGGTGGTTGCCCTGGAATCAACGCTGATCACGCATGGGCTGCCATACCCGGCGAACATTGAAACAGCCCTTGCCATGGAGCAGGCCGTTCGGGAAGAAGGCGCGATTCCAGCTACTATCGCCATCCTCGATGGAAAAATCCACGTGGGACTGGAAAAGTCCATGATCGAGCGTCTGGTCGAACTGGGAGCCGACAGCGTGCGTAAGTGCAGCCGCCGCGATATTCCCATTGTTGTTGGGCTTAAAGGTCATGGTGCGACAACGGTTGCCGGAACCATGATTATCGCCCATATGGCCGGAATCAAGGTCTTCGCCACGGGCGGGATTGGCGGGGTTCATCGTGGACATCCGTTCGACATTTCTGCCGATCTGAGCGAACTGGGCCGCACACCCGTCACCGTGGTATGTGGCGGGGCCAAGTCTATCCTTGACCTGCCGCTGACGCTGGAGGTACTGGAAACGCAGGGCGTGCCCGTCGTTGGCTATGGCACAGATAATTTACCTGCCTTCTTTACGCGCAGCAGCGGGCTGCCAATCGATATTCGCGTGGACACACCGCGAGAAGCTGCCGCAGTCGTGCAAGCACGCGATCAATTGGCCCTACAGCAGGGCATCCTGATCACCGTACCAGTACCGGAAACAGATGAACTCTCAAGCGAAGAAGCTGAAGCTGCCATCACGGAAGCCACCCGGCAGGCGGATGAAGCGGGCGTGCATGGTAAGGATGTCACGCCCTTCATCCTGTCAAGGGTACTTGAACTCACCGGTGGTCGTTCTCGCCAGGCAAATATTGCCCTGTTGATCAATAATGCTCGCATTGCTGCCCGCATCGCCGCCGCTCTGACCCACCTGACCCAATAGTGCGGACATCCCACGAGGAGACAGCCATGACCCGCAAATTCATTATTGATACTGATACCGCGTCCGACGACGCCGTTGCTCTGGTGATGGCCCTGCGTTGGCCCGATGTACAGGTCGAGGCCATCACCACCGTATCCGGCAATGTGCCCGTTGAACAGAGCACGATCAATGCACTCTATACTACCGAGCTTTGCGGCGCTGACGTGCCGGTCTATCCCGGCGCGGCCCGCCCACTGACCAGAGAGCCTGTTCACGCGCAGTTCTTCCATGGCAAAGACGGCCTTGGTGACCAGGGTTACCCCCCACCCAGACGCCAGCCGGAAGCCACACATGGCGTTGATGCTCTGATCGATGTCATCAAGGCGAATCCCGGGATCGTCCTGGTGACACTGGGGCCGCTCACTAACGTTGCGCTGGCCGTGGCCCGCGCACCGGAGATCATCCACAATGTCAGCCGCTGCGTGGTCATGGGAGGCGCGGCCTGCACTGTGGGGAACATCACGCCAGCGGCAGAATATAACATCTGGGTTGATCCCGAAGCCGCCCGCAGGGTCTTCCACTCTGGCTTGCCCATTGAGATGGTGGGCTGGGAACTCTGCCGGGGAGAAGCCAACTTGAATATGGATGAGATCGCGTACATCCGCAACCTGGACACACCGCTGGCGCACTTCACCGTCGATTGCAACCAGCAGGCAATCAAGGCCAATCAGGAATGGCTGGGTGATCCAGGCATGGCACTGCCTGATCCGGTGGCCATGGCCATCGCCCTTGATCCCACCATCTGCGCGCGCAAAAGTTCTCACTACGTGGACATTGAAACCAACAGCGAACTGACGCGGGGCATGACTGTCGTGGATGAACTGGGCGTCGCCAACGACGAGCGCAACCGTCTGCTCTGGGGGCCACTGGTGAGTAAAGCCCCTAACGTTACGGTCTGCTGGGAAATTGACACGCAGCGCTGGAAGGAAGCACTGTACAGCACCCTCAAGTAGTGGATGCCGAGCTGATGACAGTCAAATACGTCACGTTTGGGATCATCATAGACGACATTGTTTTCCCCGATGGTCGTACACAGATGGGCGTTCTGGGCGGCGGCGGGCCTCAAACCGCGTGGGGTATGGCCCTGGCTGCCGCCTCGGCTGACGAGGTAGGATTGATATCCGGCGTCGGCACAGACATGGACTATGCGGCGCTGGCCCCATTACAGGCTGCAGGGATTGACCTCTCCGGCGTCCATGTCACAGACCTCCCCACGCCGCGCGCCTGGCAGTTGTTAGAACAGGATGGACGGCGCACACATGTCTGGAGAATTGACCAGGATACCAGCGACCTCCAGACTCATCCTGACTGGGAAACGGTCACACGCTTCTATCCCGATCTGGAAGTCGCACACTGGGGCATTCATCCTGAAGCGCCTTACCTGACGATCTGCCCACCGCTGCGAGCACACGGCGTGTTGATCAGCATCGAACCGTTCAAAGGCCTGGAACAGCCACCACCGGATGATGAGCTGCGTGCCGTGCTGACACAGTGCGATATCTACTCGCCGACCTGGACGGAAGCTATCAGCCTTTTTGGGATGGAGGAGAAAGCTGCGCTGCTGGCACAATGCCGCGCCCTTGGCGGAAAAATCCTGGTGCTGCGGCATGGCGCGGCAGGCGCGGAAGCCTGGAATCTGGTCGAAGGCACAGGAGTCAGCGTCCCGGCAGCGCCCGTTCAGGCAGTCATTGATCCAGTCGGCGCGGGAGACGCCTTTTGTGGGGCGTTTGCCGTTACCTGGCACAGAACTGCCGATCTGGCAGCGGCTGCAATCAGCGGCGCAGTCGCCGCCTCCTATCTGGTGGAACAGATCGGCCTGCCTCCTGCACTGCCCGCAACGGATGATATACAACAACGCAGTCAGTTCGTGCGTGAAGGTCTGCAATGGCACAGATTCCCGCCGGGAGAATCAAACGGCCCCGCCTGAACCACAGGGCCGTCACAAGTCGCTCCATATGCCAGCTTACAGGCCCGGGGCAACATCCGGCGGCTCGACGCTGTACTCAAGCACCAGCCCAGAGCCACCTTCCGAGCCATCCACTGTCACAGGCAGGTTCAGGCGGGTGCGCTCAATAAAGCACAGGCTCTCATTGATCGCCTCGCAGAAGTAAATGGTCAGGTCAACACTGAGTACGGCAGTGCCCTCATGCAGGGTCGCCGGGATGCGCAGTGGCATTTCCGGCTCCACAATGCGCTGGATACGGTTGTCCTCCGCAATTTGAACAACCGTGCCGTCCGGCTGCCAGACGGCGGTAAAAGGCGCTAAATCATTGAACTTGTAACCTTCCGGCACCTGGATATCCAATGTGATTACGCTT